>SYAK01000266.1 GCA_005788935.1 Pseudomonadota bacterium | reverse complement strand
TCGAGCTGTGCGCCGAGCTCGAGCTCCTTCGCGTTCGAGATGAGGAACCCACCAAGGCCATCCCCGCACGACACGGAGGCGAGCGCGAGGGTGGGTGCTGCGAGGCGTTTCAGGTAGCGCATGGTGCTGACTCCGGGGATGGTGCAGTCATGGAGGCGCGCTTACGGCGCCTCGAAGGTCGGGGTCGGGACGAACCAGAGACAGGGGAGGCGCGAGGCGTCGAGCTCGGGCGCGAAATCCGAGGAAAACGGCGCGAGGGTCGCCTTGAGGCGGGCTGTCGCCTCGAGGGCGGAGTCCACGAGGCCTGCGTACGGATCGAGGCGGCTCGTCGCGATGGCGCGGCGGGCGATGGCGATGATCTCCGCCTCGGAGGGGCCGTCGTCGAGCGGCGCGAGCGGGTCGAGCGGGATGCGGTCGAAGTAGGCGCGGAACTTGCCCGTCGGGCTGAACATCGCGCGCAGGTCGTAGCGGTCCGCGAGCCACGCCTGAAGCCGCAGGCAGCCGAACTCGCGCGGGTCGTCATCGTCGCCGAGGTCGAAGCCCCAGTCGGCCTGATGGAAGGTCTCGATACCGTTGGTGAACCAATGGCAGAGCTCGTGGAAGAGCATCTGGGCCAGCGTGTCGTCCGGGTCGAGGTCGTGGCGCGGCCCGAGCCACAGCTTCCCGTCTCCGAGGGTCAGGGAAAAGATCGCCGGGTCACGCCCGATGGTGAGGCCGAGACGGCGGGCGGTGGCGAGCCAGATGACCTCGTACGGGTCGACGTACTGAGCACGGATGGGCCGCTGGTAGGGCGTCGGAGCGTCTTGCATGGGGACTCAGGAAGGGGCTGGCCCGCGCGGAATGCGGAGGACGAAGCGGGCGCCAGGCGCATTGTCGCAGGTGAGCCTGGCCTGAAGCTGGCGCGCCAGGGACTCGACCATCTGCAAGCCCAGAGAGTTCATGGAGATTTCGTCGATGGTGCCGGGCAACCCGGGTCCTTCGTCGCGCACGGTGAGCGAGACGTGGTGCGCGTCCTCGGTGACCGTCAGGTGGATGCGGACGCGCCCGTCCTTGGATTTGCCGTGCTTCAACGCGTTCGTGAGCAGCTCGTTCAGGATGAGGCCGCAAGGGATGCCTTGATCGATGCTGACCGAGGCGGGCTCAAGGTCGAGCTCGAGGATGGCGTCGGGGGCGAGGCTCGCGCGCAGCAGGGTCGCGAGCGTGCGACAGAACTCGTCGAGCGTGATGCGGGCGAGGTCGCGGCCCGCGTAGAGCTGCTGGTGAACAAGCGCCATCGAGCGCACGCGCGAGACGCTGTCGGCAAGCGCGCCGCGCGCCTCGGGCGACAGGCAACCGTCGGCCTGCAACGAGAGCAGGCTGGCGGTGATCTGGAGGTTGTTCTTCACGCGGTGGTGGATTTCGCGCAGCATCACCTCGCGCTCCTCGAGCGCCCGCGAAATCGACGATATCGCCGCATCCCACGCGGTCCTGTGGCGCAGCGACAGGGCGACCGCGTGCCCGTAGAGCTCCACGAGCTGGCACTCCCACGGGCTGATGTCCGCGCGGCGCAGGGCGATGATGAGGCGGCTGTCGCCGTCGATGTCGAAGCGGTAGACCGCGAATCCGGGCCGGACCACGATGCGCCCCGGCTCGGGCAGGTCCGCTCCGAGGATGGCTTCGGGCGGGCGCGTGCCGTCGAGCGTCGCGTGGCAGACCACCTCGGGTCCGAGTCGGTGGCTGTCGGGGGACGTCACGCCGAGGGCCTCGATGAGCCACGCGCCATCGGCCGCGGGGGCCAGCAGCGTCGCTGTCTCGCGCAGGACGGCTCCGAGCAGCGCGTCGAGCTCGCGGTTCGCGAACAGCCCGTCGACCGCCTGCAGCACGGTCTGCAGACCGCTCCGCTGAAGGCGGATGGTGTGCTGGTCGCGCCACGCCCGCAGCGCACCGGTGACACAGCTGACGAGTCGCCGCGCGGTCGTCTCGGACTTGGCGAGGTAGTCGTGGAGCTCGTGATCGGCCATGACACGCGCTTCCGGCGCGCTTCCCGGCTCGCCGGTCCGCACCACGAGCCGCACCCACCAGTTGCCGAGGTCGCCCCGGATCCAGCGCACCAGCTCGAGGCCGGCCTGCTGGCTCTCCATCACGACGTCGACGAGGGCCACCGCGATGTCGTCGTGGGCGTGCAGCAGCGACCGCGCCTCGGCCGCGTTGGCGGCGAACAGCAGGGACACTGGCCGGTCGTCCACCGCGAGCCCCCGCAGCGCGAGCTCGCTGACGAGGCGCACGTCGCGGTCGTCATCGACGATCAGCACCTTCCAGGCCTTGCCGACGGGCGAGGCTGGTCGCGGTCCGAAGCGCGTGTGTGACAGCGCCGCGGCCGGGGCGACGGCCTCGTGCTCGTCTTCTGGCAGCAGCTCGTCGTCGAGCGAGGCGTCATGCGGCGGGGGGAGAGACGTCAACGCTCGAGGCTCCGGATGAGGGAACGCAGCAGCGTCACGAACCCGATGGCGTCGAGGCGGAAGCCGCGCTGGTACATGTCACGAAACCGGGAGAGCTCGTCAGCGGCAAGCCCGTCGTCGCCGACGGTCCGCCCGACCCACAGGTCCCAGTCATCCATCGAGCGATGTGTCACGACGACATCGAACAGCTCGACCACCTCGGCGCAGCGCGGGTCCTGTCCGATGCGGTCGATGATGCGGCCGACGCTCGGGGCGGGGCCTTCGAGGACCTGGACGAAGCGCCCGGCATCGAAGAGGAGGGCTCCCGTCACGCGGTCCCGGCGATTGTTGCGGAGCGAGACCTCCCCGATATCCTGCAGATCTCGCGTCACGTCCGTGCCCGTATAGGATGACGTATAACCCCACAGGCGCAGCAGCTCCTCGCCGGCGGGCCCATCGCCAGGCGTCGCTGCGTTCCACTCGGCCGATGCAGCCGAGTCGGTCGGGGCGGCTGGGACGGATGGCTCGCGCGGCGGTTGCATGGCGCGAGGTTACTGCATCTCGGGGGGCGTGGGTATCGCAGAACCCGTGTCCACGGCCGATTCATTGCTCCGCCAGTCTGCGTCGGCGCGTGCGAGCGCCTCGGTGGGCATCGGCAGGGTCAGCGTCCATCGGGTCCCTTCGCCGCGGGCCGTAGCCAGCTCGACGCGCCCTCCGAAACGCTCGTGAACGAGCTGATGCACGATGTGCATCCCGAGCCCAGAACCACCCCGTCCTCGCCGCGTCGTGAAGAAGGGCTCGAAGACGCGCGCCGCGACCTCTGGCGGCATCCCGACCCCGCTGTCGGCGACCGTCAGGGTCAGGGCCTCCCGACCGTCCGCGCCCGCTGTCACCGCGGCCGCGACCCGCACCTCCCGCGAGGCCGGGTCTGGCGCCGCGTCCGCCCCCTCCGGAAAGGCGTGCATGCAGGCGTTGAGGATGAGGTTCGACAGGATCTGCTCGAGCTCGCCCGCCGCCACCCGCAGCGAGACTGGGGCGACGTCGAGCGCCACCGTGACCCGTTGCTGCCGCAGGGCAGGTGCGAGGCTTTGGCGGACCGCGTTCGCCCACTGATCGAGCGGCGCCGTCCGGGTCGTCACCGAGCCCCGGTCCACCGCCACCTGCTTGAACGAGCTGACGAGGCGGGCGGCCCGTGCGAGGTTGTCCTGCAGCGGGCGCAGGATTTCTTCGAGGTCGGTTGTCAGGCGCCGCAACAGCCCGCGGGTCGCCGTCCCGCCGTCGGAGGCCTCCCGCAGCGTCCGGAGGTGTTCCTCGACGAGGGATGCGCACGTCACGGCGACGCCGAGGGGGGTGTTCACCTCGTGCGACACGCCCGCCACCAGCTCGCCGAGCGCCGCGAGCTTCTGCTGCTCCACCGCGGTCTCCTGCGCATCTCTCAGCGAGGCGAGCGACCGCTCGAGCTCGGCCGCGTAGGTCGAAAGCTCCTGCTGACTGGCCGTCAGGCGGGCAGCCATCGCGTTGATGCGTTCGCCGAGCGCCGTGAACTCGTCCCGTCCGCCCACCTCGACGCGGTGGTGGAGCTTGCCGGATCCGATTGCGGCCATGGCGTCCCCGAGTGCGCGGAGGCTGCCGAGCACCCGACGCAGGAGGAGGCCAGCGATGAGCGCGAAGGCGACGATGGGCCCGATGAGCGCGATGAGGAGGGTCTGATCGGCCCGCGCCCCGACCGCGCCGATCCCCTCCCGCAGGCGTTCGAGCTCGCGGGACAGGTCGGCCCGCAACGTTGGGAACCGTGTGGCCACAAGGACCTCTGCGACGGGGTCGACCTCGAGCGCCTGACGCGAGATGGCCTCCACATGGTCGACACCGAGGCGCGTGATGACGAAGCGCAGGTCTTCGAGCAGCGCCTCGATGTCGGGCAGCAGCGCGGTGGCCGCTGGCTCGTCGCGCAGCAGGGCGACTTCACCCGCGCAGGCCGTGAGCCCCACCTCGAACCCCTGTCGGACCTCAGGCGCGAGCGCCTCGCCAGCCGCCCCCGTGAAGCCCTGGGACAACAGCGTCAGCTGTCGGTGCAGGTCGGCCACGCATCGCTCGAGCCGCGCCTCGGCCTGTCCGCGCAGCCACGTCTGCGCAAACCCCTCGAGCAGGGCGTCCCGCTCGGTCCGCCCCGAGAGCGTCAGCATGACGCCGACCACGGCGAGCGCGACAAACGTCGCGAGGCTCGCGAGCAGCCTGAAACGCAGCGTCCCGTGTCCGCGCGAGGCCATCGGCGCCCCGAGCAGACTCATCGGAGCGGGTAGCGCGGGTCACCGGGCGCGAGGCCGTCGACTGTCACGGCGTGCGTCCGGGTTGGCAGCGGGCCGTCCTCGACGACTGTCAAGGCGCCAGGGATGGCCGAGACCAGCGCGAGCGCCAGGCGCCGGTCGGGAGCGGCCCGCGGGGCGCGGGTCGCGCGCTGGCTGAAGATCTGCCCGACCCAGTACTGCTGGAACTGGAGATCCGTCATGTGCGACAGCGTCTCGACGAACCCGCGGCGGCCCGGTCCCGCGCCAGCCTCGACGATGAGCTCGACGCGGGCGCCTCCCGCCCAGAAGCGCCGCTGGCCGAGCACCAGCTCGCGCAGCTCGGTGAGGCTCAGGTTGCGGACTGGCACGCCAGCGTGCACGACGACGATCGCCGGCTTTGGCTCGGCTGCCCGGGCCGCAGACTCGCGCCCACAGCACAGCGTGGCGACCAGTGCGAGGTGCAGCGCGACGACTGCCATGCATCGTGCGGTCCGAGTCACCATGCGGCGCTCGCTTGCACGAGGGCCTCGAGGGTGTCGTCCGTCCCGTCGCGATGGCGCCACGCACCTTCGACCTTCAGGGCGAGCCACGGGGTCGCGTCGATGCGCGTGCCAGCCAGGAAGAGCCGCGTGCCCGAGGCGGACGCGAGGGTCGGGTCACCCGTCGGGTCGAGCGTCAAGGCCTCGTAGCGCGCGTAAGGCTTGAACGCCGAGGCCGCACCCGGGAGGCGCCAGGCCGCCTGCACGTACCAGGCCCAGTGCGAGAACGCGCCAGCCCCCGTGCCATCCTCGAGGGCGCCCACATCATGACGGACGTGGACGACCTCCGCGATGAGTTCGGGTTGTTCGGAGGTGTAGGCCACGTGCGCGCCGACCGTCAACTCGTCGACGAGGCGCCCCTCGCGGTGCCGAAGCGGGTCCGCGAAGACCACCGCACCGAGGCGAAGCCGCGGAAGGGCTGGCGGCTCGAGAAACAGCCCGGCGGTCCAGGCCGCGCGCAGCTCGGCGTGGTGCGTCGTGGCGGTGCCGCTGTGGAGGTGGTCATCACCGCCCCCGTTGAGGCCGAGCTGGTAGCGGAACCCGAGGGACTCGAGGCCGGGCACCTTGCCTTCGGCGTTGAGGCCGACGGCGTGGTTCGGCACGAAGGCGTCGTTGTAGCCGACGATGACCGGGCGGCGCGCGGTCGTCTGCAGCCAGAGCCCGTGGTGGAAGGTCGAGTTCCACCAGGTGACCGGGATGTGATGGCGGCCCATCGACAGCTTGAGGTTGTCGTTCAGCTCCCAGAACAGCAGCAGGCGCTCGACCCGCGTCTCCCACTTCGGCTCGCTGTTGACGGAGACCTCCATGAAGGCCCCGAATCCGCGGGTGAGGTCTGCGAGGCCGTGAAAGACCAGCTGTCCGATGTGGAACTCGTTGTGGCCGTGGCCGCCCGAGCTCGAGCCGTGGAGGTCCACGTCCGCGAAGCCGCCGACGTTGAAGCGGACCGTCTCGCGCGTGCTCTCGGCCTCGACCCCCTGTTCGCGGAGCCAGGCGTCCACATCGGGGGAGGCCCACGGGTCGACGGGACGTGTGTCCTCCTCGGGAGGCGCCTCGGGTGGCTCGGCCGGGGAGGCCTCGACGCTGGGGATCGCCGACTCGGCTGGAGGTTGCTCCTCGGCTCCGGCGTCGCCCGGCGTCGCGTTCAGGAGGACGCCGCCAGCAAGGGATACCAGGCGCGCACGCGCGCTGCGGCCGAGCGGGGTTGGGTTCATGGTCGGGATGCTTGCCTCAAAGGTCTGCAGGTTACAAACCCGAAATGCGACCGGCCGGCCCTTGGCGGGACGTCCATCACAGCGCGTCGAACACGTGCGTCGACGCGGTCGGGTGTGTCGCGGCGAGCACCCGCCACCAGGCCGCCGCAGCGTCGGTGTGCTCCGAGAAGCCCGAGACGCCCCAGAGGACCGTCAGGGTGCGTCGCGTCGTGCCATCCGTCTTCGTCCGCTGCGCGTCCTTGACCGGGTTCGCGCAGGGGCCGTCGGCGTCCTGGAGGGACAGCAGCGCCGTCACGTCGATCGTCTGGCCCGAGCGGTTGAAGACGTAGGCGGCACCTGCGGCTCCCGGGGCGACGGAGAGCGGTGCCCGGGCCCGGTCGAGGTCGATGACGCTGAGCGGCAACCCGCTGTGGAGCGACACGGCGTTGCCGAGATCGACCGCGGCGTTGATGACTGGAAGACGGCCATCGGGCGCCTCGGAGGCGGCGCGCAGGAGGTACTCGGAGGAGGGCTTGCTGCGCCCGGTCGGCTTGAAGCCATGGAACCGCAGGAGGTCCCGCACCGCGGCCCGCAGCGCATCGTGCGCCTGCAGCGGGGCGTTGGCGTCCGCACGCATCGCGGCTGTCAGGGCCTCGGACGAGGGAAGCTCCGCGAGCGGCGCGCCCCAGTCGGTCAGGAACGCGTGAAGTCTCAGGTGCGGATTGTGCGCAAGGAGGTGCATGTCGGGGTCTCAGGCGGACGGAGAGGGGTGCAGGCGCGCGAGGTTCGCGCGGACCTCCGTCGGGAGGTCGCGGCGCGCGTGCGCGAGCTCTGGACCCGCGGCGCGCAGCCAGTCGGGGTCGAGCCGGGCGAGCGCGTCGACGAGGGCGGAGTCCCCGTAATCGAGGCCATGCAAGCGAGACTTGGGTGTTCGCGACAGGTCCTGCCGCATCGCGTCGAGCATCGCCCGGTCCGGGAGGCGCTGGACCTGGGTTGCACACGCGAGACGCAGGCGACGGCCGAGCGGCTCCCCGTCGGGCGCCGTCACGCGCGTGTCGAAGGCCTCTGCGTCCTCGGCGAGCGCCACCGCGAGGCCCTCGCTTCCGAAGAAGCGCGGCAGCAGGCGGTAAAGGTCGACCGCGACCTGTCTCGGTCGGGTCTCGAGCGCTGTCAGCCAGGTCCGCGCCACTCGCTCGCCGAGCGCCCGCTGCAGGCGTCCGTCGGACAGATGGACGAGGCGATGCGCGAGCTGGAAGGCCGGGTGGGACACGTCATGCACCGAGCGCCGGCGCGTCGGGGCGGGTGTCTCGCCGAGGACGAGGGCGTCGACGTGTGCGAACCAAGCCGTCGGGTCTGTCGGTAACAGATGCCCGTCAAGCGTGGCGTTGGTGGGTGGCGGGAGGTGCCCAGCGCACCGCCAGGGCAGACGCAGGCGTCCGGCCTCGGGGGACACGAGGACGCCATGGGCGAGGGGGTGCGCCGCGTCGAGCGAGACGGTCCGGCAGGCGCACATCCACGTGCGGACCGCGGGCGCCGAGACGAGTCGCAACAGCTCGGGGATGGGCTTGAGGCGTCCCGCGAAGTCGATGGACCGCCACAGGCCTTCGGGCAGGGCGTGTCCGAGCACTGCGCGAACCGGGGTGGCACACGCGAGGCACCGCACGTTCGAGCACAGGACGGGCGTGAGCGGCGAGCCCCAGCCCCGCTCCCACGGCTCGACGGGGCGATAGGCAGCGGCCCCGCCGATGACGCCGTCGAGGCTGCAAGTGACGAGCGGCTGGGTGGCGTTGGCTGGGGGCATCGTGACGGACTCGCGCGGGTGACCGTGGCTCAGCCGAACCAGGGCGGCTCGTGGCCGGGGCGCCACTTGATGTTGCAGCCAAGGCTTGGGGTCTGCTCGGCGAGCGGCGGGGCCCCCGTCAGGACCGCCTCGATGGCGCGACCAAGGTCCTCGCCAGTCACGGGCACGTCGTTGCCGGGGCGCGCGCTGTCGAGCTGCCCCCGGTACACGAGGCGGCGGGCGCTGTCGTACAGGAAGAAGTCAGGCGTGCAGGCGGCCTGGTAGGCCGTCGCGACGCGCTGGTCGGCGTCGACGAGGTAGGGGAAGGACAGGTCGAGTTCGCGCGCGAGGGCCGCCATGGCCTCGGGGCCGTCTTGGGGATATCGGGCGAAGTCGTTGCTCGCGATGGCCACGACAGCGACGCCTCGATCTTGCCAGGCCCGCGCGAGGCGCGCGAGCGGCGTGCGGATATGGACCACGAACGGGCAGTGATTGCAGACGAACATTACCAGAAGTGCCGGGGCGCCGTCGAGGTCCGAGCGGGACACGCGCGGCAAATCCGACAGCGTGGCCCCGGTCGCGAAGGCGCGTGCGTCGGGCAGGGAGAAGTCGGGCGCGGGCGTGCCGAGGGGAACCATGTTCGAGGGCGTCTTGGCCATGGAGGCGGCTCCGGGTGTCGAGAGGATGCGGGCGTCAGAGTTTGGCGGGCGGCACGGCCCGTGGGCGGCCCCCCCAGCGAGGGCTCGGTCGCGGGGTCGGTGTCGGGCGGCCGGTGTCGGGGGTCGGCGCGGCGGCGGGCTGCGTCGGAACGCTTGGCGTGAAGACGACCCCGACCAGGCGCTGCAGGGCGCGGGCTGGCAAGAGCGCCTGCAGGACGCGCCGGGTGCGGCTCGGGCCGCCGAGCGACAGCTGCTGTGGCGGGGACTCGGTCGCCGCGAGCGTCACGAGGGCCTCGGCGACGTCGGAGGGAGGCAGGGCGCGGGTCATCATCGCGAGCCGCAGCGCCAGAAAGCGGGCGATGAACGGCCGCCACGGACCATCCTCGCGGGCCTCGGCGGCGGCGCGGGCCGACAGGCTGGCGGGGCGGGCGGGCTCGGAGCGGACAGGGCCGGTCTCGAGCAGCGTCAGCGCGATCCCGTCAGCGCCGAGCTCGGTGCGCCAGGCCGAGAAGAGCGCGTCGAGGGCGAAGCGGGCGGCCGAGGCGGCCCCCATCCCCGGGATGGCGAGGTCGCCCGAGAGCGGCGAGAAGGCGATGATCCGCCCGCGCGGTGCGGCCTTGAGCAGCGGAAGGGTGTCCCGGATGAAGCCGAAGGTCGCGAGGACGTTGCGATCGAAGAGCTGGAAGACCTCATTGTCGGACAGCAGCGCGAGGGGACCTTCGAGGGTCGTAGCGACGTCGAGGATGAGGGCGTCGAGGCGGCCGTCGATGTCCACGATGTCGGCGACTACGCGGGCCCGGTCGCGCCCGTCCGTCACGTCGAGCACGACCGGCATCAGCGCGAGGCCGCGGGCCTCCCGCGCGAGGATGGCGGCGTCCTCGGCCGACGGTACGACGGCCCAGACCTTGAATCCGGCGCGCGCGAGCGCGAGCGCGGTCTCGCGCCCCGGGCTGTGATCGCTGCCGGTCAGCAGCGCGACCGGGAAGGCGGCTGCCTCGGGCTGTCTCGGCTGCGTCGTGGGCTTCGCTGTGGCCATGGACGGACGCTAGCGGGTCCGGGCGCGGTCCGCAAGCAAGGGGCCTCCTCGCAGCGTGACCTGGGGCGATCGCGGCGGGCCGCCTGGCGGCGCGTGGCCTGGGGTTGGGCGTGGGTTGACGCTGGGATCCGGCGGTCAGGGCGTCGGCTGGTGCGGTGCACGCATCACGTCATCACGTGCGTCAAGGTGGGTCATCCGAGCGCGTTCGCCTCGAGGAGCCGCTCGATTTCCTTCAAGGTCTCGGTGTCGTCGCCGATCATGCCCTTCATCGCCTGGATGCGTCGGCACACAATGCCTGCGATTTGCTCCTCGAGTGTGTCTTCGGCGAACGTCCAGTAGGCCTGTGCGAAGCGCCCGTCGCGATGACAGCGGCCCTCGATCTGCGCCATCTGGATGGCCGACCAGCGCAGGTCGTGGATGACGAGCGCCCGAGGGACGTCCTCGTGTTCGCCCTGATGGAGCGAGATGCCCTCCTCGACCGTGAACAGCACGACGGGGGTCTCGCCACGCTGAAAGCGCAGGCGGGCGGCCTCCCGCTCGGTGGCGGTGCTCGCACCCGCGATGACTTCGGCGCGGACCCCCTCGGCCGCGAGCGCCGCCGCGATGGCCTCGAGGGTCTCAATGAACCCCACCGAGATGGCGACCCGCAGCCTCGCCTCGAGCAGCTCGAGCGCGAGGTCGATCGTACCCGGAACACGCAGCAGAGACGCCTTCTGGCGCAGCCGCAGCGTGGCGGTGAGCCGGTTCGAGGCGGCGTCGCGCAAGGCTTTCAGCTCGCTCGCGCTGCGTCGCCCCGTACGCGGCGCGGGGTCGCGGTCCGCGGGAGCGCCTTCGCGGGCCTGTGCGAGGGCGTCGCGGAAGGCCTCCCACGCCGTCTGGTAGAGCGCCTTCCCCTCGGCGTCGAGGGCGAGCGGTGTCAGGATGCGGTTGAGCTCGGGCCAGCCCACGATGTCCTCGGGACGGCGCCTGAGCCCCGCAGCGGCCCCCGTCTTGCCCGGGTCGAAGAGCAGCCCGCGCACGCGCTCGCAGTCGGCCGCGTCGCCGCGCCAGTCCCAGCGCCCGAAGGCCCCGCGGGTGACCCCGAGGTCGATCCTGGCGCACCAGGCCTCGAAGTCCTTCAGCGAGCGGGCGCTCGTCCCGGTGCTGCGCGCGAGCAGCGGCGCCAGATACGAGAGCTCGAGCGGGTTCTGCCCCGCCGTCGCCGACAGCCAGAGCACGAACCGCGCCTCGGCCCCGAGCTTGGCCGCGAACTTCGAGCGGGCCGCGGTCGGGTTCTTCAGGCGATGGCTCTCGTCCCAAATGATGGTATCAAATTGCTCGGCGTGACCCCGGCGCGCAAGCCCCCGCGCCGATTTCACCTTGCCGCGCGCGTCGTCTTCGACCTCGAAGAGCTTGCCGAGGCGCTCGTAGTTCAGGATGACGATGTCCCGCTCGCCGTCCCCCCACGCTGCGATGGTGCGGCGCCAGTGGGCCACGACCGCGAGCGGGCAGACGATGAGGACGGTGGCCATGTCCGGCAGCCCGTCGATCGCCGCCCAGGCCGTCAGCGTCTTGCCGAGCCCCACGTCGTCGGCTAGCAGGAAGCCCCCGAGCTCGGCTGCGTGGGCGGCGTGGATGGCTGCGACGCCGGCTTGCTGGTGCGGGCGCGGCGTCATCGTCCGCGGAGCGGCCTCGGAGTTCGGGATGAGCCCCTTGTTCAAGGCCCGCTCGGCCCGCGCCTCGAGCGACCACGGCTGGGCCGCCATCGGCGCAAGTCCGTGCGGCAGGGTCACGCCGCGATAGAGCCACACCCGATGTTCCGCGTCCCAGCGCGCCCCATGCTCGCGAGCCGCCCCGCGCATCGCGAACGGCACGTCGAGGACCCAGGCCCTCAGCGGGCGTGACGCAGGCTTGCGGGCCGCGCTGACAGTGCGCGTCGGCGCGACGGAGACGGTGCGACGTGGGCGGAGTTCGGCCATGGCGCCGCCTTTAACACAGCTCGCGCCCCGCGGTCATGGCCGTCGCGACCAGCGTCGCATGCCAGCCCCGCGCTTGGCGTCGCCGTTCTGGAGGAGGGCCGGGGCGCAGCACAGCCCGCAAGCGCTTCCAGATGGTCAACGGCCCGGCCACGAACCACCGCATCGCGCTGCCTGACGCCCTCGCCACGGCCGCCTCCGCCCGTACCCCACATCCCAGGGTTCGGGGTTTTGCCGCATGGCAGGCTGGGTTGAAGCCAACCCTCGGTGCCGGAGGCGTTGGGTCCCGGACCGACTGAATCACGATTCAGTCGCGAGCTGAGTCCCGGGTCAGTCGTGGCCCACGCCGACGCCAATCCCGGGGTTTGGTGTTCGACCGCATGGCGGGCGGGTTTGACGCGAACGCTCGGCGCTGGAGGCGCAGCCGCGAGCACCGTCGGCGCAGGTGGTGTCCAACGGACCGTCGTCGCTGGTGTCGCTGCGGCAATCCACATCGGTTTGGTCACCCTTCCTGAGGCCGTCGTCGCAGGTCGCCGCGCAGACCTCGCCCAGGCAGCACAGCGTGGCGGCGTCGTCCTTGTCGACGACGCAGAGTGCGGGGGCCTCGATGAGGTGGCGGCGAGGTTCCTGCGGCTCGAGGGTGTCGCAGACGGCCAGAGTGACGGCCACGAGCGCGAGCCGGAGAGACCAGGCCGAAACCGCTTCGGTGACTTGCGATGCGTGCATGCGAGACATCTGACAGGGATCGCAGAATGAACGCCGCGGCGGGAAGCAACGCCTCCATGTCCGGCAGCCAGGTTCAGAGCCTGAGCACCGCACCCAGCCGGAGCTGCGTCCGCGTGTCGACCGCCAAGGCGCCTCGAAGCAGCGCTTGAAGCGTCTGGCTGGGCTCTGGTCGGGCGCCTCGAGCGGGCGTAGGCGTGTGCCATGGATGTTGACCTCATCACCCGCATCCTCGCGTCGCTCGGGCGCGAGGGGGTCCGCTACAAGGTCGTCGGCGCGGTCGCAATGAACGCCCACGGCCTCGCGCGCGGCACGCAGGGCCTTGATTTGTTCATCTCGCCCGACGCGCTGAACGTCGGGAAGCTGAGGCGCGCGTAGAAGGCCGTCTTCGATGACGACCCGAGCCTCGACGAGCTCTCCACCGACGATCTTTCGGGATATTATCCAGCGATTCAATGCGTGACACCCGATGGCGCCTTCGCCATCGACATCCTCGCGCGCCTCAGGGAGTCCTTCGCCTTCGACGATCTCGAAGCGGCAGAGACGACCTGGCGGGGCGTGCCGATGACGGTCGTGACGCCGCGTCAACTGTACCGGATGAAGCGCGACACCGTGAGACCTCAGGACAAGGCCGACGCGCTGAGACTGCAGGCCCGCTTCGACCTCGGGGAGGGCTGAGATGCCGGTCCGCAGGTTTCGCAGCGTGGAGGCGATGAACGAGGCGACCGAGGCGGCGCGGGCCGAGCGAGGGGTCGACTGGGAGGCCGTCGCACACGTGCTCGCCATCGCGGCCGCCGGAGCGCCGCGACGCATGGTGCCGGGCGTCCATAAGTTCCGCACCGTCGAGGCGTGGAACGCGGCCTCCGAGCGCTGGGAGCAGGAGGCGGTGGCGCGCGCGGCCGAGCGGTGCGCTGCGGCACTCCGAACGCCCATTGCGTAAAGCGCTCGCTTGCGTGAAACATGAGACCTCGTCGCGTGGTGGGTTCCCACCCCCAAGGGCCTGCAGGTTATCGGCCTGGCAAGCGAGGGTGATGCGATCCAACGCGTTGATTGGCGAGACGCCTGGGCATGACTGAATGACCGTTCAGCGGCTTGCGGCACAGGCTCAGCGGCGCCAATCCCAGGGTTTTGGGCTCGACCCCATGGCAGGCGGGTTTGGCGCGTTCACTCGGCCATCGCGGCGTCGGCGCACACACCGACTGAATCACCATTCAGCGGCGAGCCGATCCGCGGTTCAGCCGTCAACCACCCCGGCGGCGCCAATCCCAGGGTTTGGGGTTCGGCCGCATTGCAGGCGGGTTTGGCGCGTTCACTCGGCCATCGCGGCGTCGGCGCACACACCGACTGAATCACCATTCAGCGGCGAGCCGATCCG
>SYAK01000265.1 GCA_005788935.1 Pseudomonadota bacterium | reverse complement strand
GGTTGGCCTCGCTGCCGGCCTGCCAGAAGATACGTTCCTGCCGTTCGCGGCCGAAATCGCCCGGAATCTCAACGAAAGCGGCACATTGCGCGTTCTGCCCCTGGCGACGCCGGGTGCTGCCAACAACGTCAAGGATCTGTTGTTTCTCAACGGTATCGACGTGGCGCTGACGCAGACCGAGGCCTTCCGCTACCGGCGCGTGGTGGTGCCCGGCAGCGACGCGGTCCGCTGAGACACCCCGGCCCCGCGCGAGACGCAAGGGAGACGCACCATGCAGCACCCCCGCAATGACAAGACCTGGTCCCGCCGCGCCTTCCTCCGCGGCGCTGCTGGCGCCGCCTTTGGGCTGCCGCTGATGGCCTCGCTCGGCTACGGCGGCCGGGCGCGCGCGGACGGCGGCAACTTCCCGAAACGCATCGTCATCCTCTTCAGCCCGAACGGGACCGTGCCAGACGCATGGCGCCCGACGGGCGGGGAGTTCGACTTCCGCCTGTCACCGATCCTCGAGCCGCTCGCCCCGCACCGCGAGGACCTGCTGATCTGCGAGGGCCTCAACATGATCTCGGCCCGCAACGGGCTCGGGGACGGCCACCAGACTGGCATGGGGCACATGCTGACGGGGCGCGAGCTGCTCGAGGGTGACATGTTCGAGGGCGGCGGCGGCAGCGGGCGCGTCGGCTGGGCCGGCGGCATCTCGATCGATCAGGAAATCGCCAACAAGATCGGGACGAACAACAAGCTGAAGAGCCTCGAGCTGGGCGTTCAGGTGCACGGCGCGACCATCTGGTCCCGCATGAGCTACCTCGGCGCCAACCAACCCATCCCGCCCCAGAACGACCCGCGCGAGGTCTACGGGCGGCTCTTCGGCGACCTCGACGTGAACCCCGCCGAGCTCATCCGGCAGCAGCGGCGGCGGAAGAGCGTCCTCGACCTCGTGCTCTCCGAGTACAACGCGCTGCTACCGCGCCTCGACGCCTTCGACCGCCAGAAGCTCGAGGCCCACGCGCCGGCCGTGCGGGAGGTCGAGAGCCGGCTCCAGCTGTCGGTCGCGGGCGTCTCGGACACCTGCGTCAAGCCGTCCGAGCCAGGCTGGCCCGACCACATGGAGCCAGGCAACTACGAGGCCGTCGGGCGCCTCCAGATGGACCTGCTGACGTCGGCGCTCGCCTGCGACATCACGCGCGTCGTGACGGTCCAGTTCTCGCACTCGGTCTCGCAGCACGTCTTCAGCAACCTCGGCATCTACCAGGCCCATCACGACCTGTCGCACGAGGGCGACTCGAACCTCGACGCGCAGGACAAGCTCATGCGCATCAACCGCTGGTACGCCGAGCAGATGCGCTACCTCATCGAGCGCATGAAGGCGGTCCCCGAGGGCAACAGCACCCTCTTCGACAACTCGGTCATCGTGTGGGTCAACGAGCTCGGCAAGGGCAACTCGCACACCCGCGACCAGGTCCCGTATGTCGTCGCAGGCAGCTGCCAGGGCCACTTCCAGACCGGCCGCTACCTGCGCTACCCGGGGACGAGCCACAACGACTTCCTCGTGTCCCTCGCGCACGCGGTCGGCCACACGGAGCTTCGCACCTTCGGCGACACCCGCTTCGCGAGCGGGCCACTCGCGAACCTGCGCGGCTGACCTCAGCGAGCGGGGACCGACGCGAGCTGGACCGCGAGCGACAGCGCCGCCGCGACCGACAGCCCGAGCACCGTGTCCTGGCGGCCGGTGACGGAGTCTTCGCGTTGGTTTCGCAGCAGAATCAGGGGCTCCCCCGCATCATCGGAGGCGGCCCCGACCCACAGGGCATCGGGCGGAAAGACGGCCTCGGCCTCGGCTCCGACCCACAGCGCCCCGGCCCGCCCGAGCGCGTCCGCGAGCCAGGCCGCCGCTGCGCGACCGCAGGCGAGCTCGCCGACGAGGACCTCGCCTGCATCGGTCATACGGATATGCCGCAACTCGAGCGTCTCAGGGTCGTGCAGCAGAACCACCGCGCTCTCACGGACGACGATCGGCATGACCGCAACCCTGCCTGAAACACTTCGTTACATTGCGCGAACAACCCCGATTCAGGCGGCGTAGCGAATCTTCAGCGTCGCGTGCACAGTCCGGATCGCCTGCCGCACGGAATCCTCGTCCCAATCCTGCACCATGACGAAGCCCTCGCCCTCGTAGGAGTCCGACTTCATCGCACCGACCATCGGCCAGCGGGCCTCGACGAGACGCGCGCCGAGGGCCGCCACGAGGGCCTCGCGCCCAGCGACCTCGGCCACCCGCCCAGCCCCTGCCCCGCGCACGAAGACCGTCGCCGCGGCCGCCTCTCGAACCCAGGGCCCGTCGAAGGCGCCGTCGACGACCGCGCGGCCCCAGGGTCGGTAGATGTCGGCCCCGTGGACGCGGCCTGTCATCTCGGCGAGCTGCCCGCCAGGCGGCCGCGCTGCGATTTCGCCGATCGCGAGCGAGCCATCGTCGCGGCAGTACCACTCGAGGTGGGCGACCCCATCCTCGAGGCCGAGTGCGGAGACCGCGCGAGCACCGAGCGCCGCGATGTCCTGATGCATCGGCGTCGAGATGTCGCGCGGCAGATGGCAGACCCACTGAATCCACGGTGTGCGCATGACCTCGAGGGGACCGGGCTCGTAGTGGCTGATCGAGTGCGCCGCGACGGCCCCGCCGATGACGACGAGCTCGCAGCTGCCCTCGCGCCCGCGCAGGAACTCCTCGGCGAGGATGGGGCTCTGAGGCGTCGGTTTGAGATCGGCCAGGACGCGACCGAGCGCGGGCGCCGAGTCAATCCGCCAGGTCGAGCGGCAGCCGACGCCGGCTGGTGGCTTCAGCACGATGGGGAAACCGACCTCACGGGTGAAGGCGAGGGCGTCTCCGGGCGTCCCGATGAGGCGGTGGCGCGCGCACGGGAGGCCGTGGCTGCGCAGGACGTCCTTCATCAGGGCCTTCTGGCGGAAACGCTCGGCAGTGTCCGGGTCGGGCCCCGCGACGCCCAGTGCCTTGCGGGCGACAGCGAGCGGCGTCTGCAGCGGCTCGAGGATGCCGGTGACGCGGTGCGGCGGGCCGTGGCGGGCCGCGAGCGTTCGGACGCCCGCGACGATGTGCTCGGGGTCGAGAGCATCGGGGACCTGGACGAGGTCGGCAAACGGCGCGGCGGCCTCTCCCGATGGGATCTGCTGAAAGACGCCGAGGAGGCGCACATCGGCGAGGCGACCGAGACCGCGCGCGAACCGCAGGGTGGCGTCCATCGGGAAGGGGGCTACGAAGACGACGTTGCGCATGCGGCTCCTGACGGTTGTCGTGCGAGTATCGACCGAAGCGCCCCGTCCGGCAAGGCGATGTCGCAGCGCCACGCAGCACGGCTGGCCAGTCCTCGCCAGTCTGTGGCGAGGACTGGTCTTTCGCAGCGGGCTCGCGTAGAGCAGCCGTGGGGCGCGCCTGACGCCGCCCGGACCGGAGCCTTCCCATGCATGTCCGCCCTGCCCTGCCGACACTTCCCGCCCGCCCCCTCCTCATCGGCATGGTCCACCTGCGCTCGTTGCGCGGTCCTTCGACCGAGCTGGACGCCGTCGAACGCGCCGCCCTCGTCGACGCCGAGCGTCTGCTCGCCGCGGGCATCCCGGCGCTCGCCCTCGAGAACTTTGGCGACACCCCGTTCACGCCTGGCGCCGTCAGCCCCTTCACCATCGCCGCGATGAGCCGGATGGCCCTCGCCGTGCGCCGACTCGCCGGGCCAGACGTGCCGCTCGTCATCAACGTCCTGCGCAACGACGCCCACGCCGCCCTCGCCATTGCGGCCGCGGTCGGGGCCGCCGCGGTCCGCGTCAACGTCCACGCGGGCGCCGCGGTCACCGACCAGGGCCTCATCGAAGGCCGCGCCCACGAGACCGTGCCACTGCGCGACACGCTCGCGCCGTCGGTCCGCATCTGGGCCGACGTCCGCGTGAAGCATGCCGCGCCACTCGTCGCGCGCCCCGTGGCGGAGGAGGCCGAGGAGCTCCACCTGCGCGCCCGCGCCGACGCCCTCATCGTGTCGGGTGCCCGGACAGGCGGCGCCACGGACCCCGCCCGCGCCCGCGAGGTGCGGGAGGCCGTCTCGGCACCCGTGCTCATCGGTAGCGGCGCGACACCTGACACTCTGTCAGCCCTCGCCGCGGTGGCCGACGGCTTCATCGTCGGCTCGTGGCTGAAGGAAGGCGGCCGCGTGGAGGCCCCCGTCGACCCCGCGCGCGCAGCCGACATGGTCGCAGCGGTCGCGACACTCCCGACCTGACAGCGGCCGGACGGCCGCATTGACGCCGCCGCACCGGGCGCCACGAAGCGCGGTGGCGTCCGTGGAGGCGCGCGTGGTCCCCTTCACTGCGCCCTCCCTCCGGCGTCTCCGGCGTTGCCCGGTCAACCGCGTTGTTGCGCGTTGTTGCACCTCCCCTTGCACCGAGGGCATCGAGGTGGAATGCTGCGTCGTCCCCCTTGCGGCGCCTCAGGGCCCCGCCCGGAACCCGGAGGTCTCCCCATGCTCCGCCATGCCTTCGCCCCGATAGCGGCCGTGGCCGCCCTCGTCGCGTGTGACGCCGTCCCCGAGCCCGTGACCTGCGAGGTTGACGGCGTGACCCACGCGGCGGGCGACGCCTTCCCCGACGCTGACGGCTGCAACACCTGCAGCTGCACGAGCACGGGAAGCGTCCTTTGCACAACGCTCGCGTGCCCAGCGACCTGCACGCACGCAGGCGAGACCCACGCCGCGGGCGCTTCGTTCCCGGCGGGCGACGATTGCAACACCTGCACCTGCGGCGCCGACGGACAGGTGGCGTGCACCGAGCGCATCTGCGACCCGAGGCCGACCTGCACCGCCGACGGGGCCACGTACGTGCCGGGGGACACGTTTCCCGCGGCGGACGGCTGCAACACGTGCACCTGCATGACCACGGGGGAGGTCACCTGCACCTTGCAGCCGTGCGCCGTGACGTGCAGCTACGGCGGCGAGACCTGGAGCCCGGGGCAGACCTTCCCGGCCGACGACGGCTGCAACGCCTGCACCTGCGACGAGGACGGCCAGGTCGCCTGCACCGAGCGCGCCTGTACTGGCTGCACGCACAGCGACGCCACCTACCCGGTCGGCGCCACCTTCCCGGCTGGCGACGGCTGCAACACCTGCACCTGCGGCGAGGGTGGCGCGGTGAACTGCACGCGCATGGCCTGCGGCTGCACCTACGGCGAAGCGCGTTACAGCATCGGCGATTCGTTCCCGGCCGACGACGGCTGCAACACCTGCACCTGCGGCGAGGGCAACGTCGTACGGTGCACGACGATGGCCTGCCTCGAGACCTGCGACTACCGCGGCGACCGTTGGCCTGTCGGCGCGACCTTCCCCGCCGACGACGGCTGCAACACCTGCAGCTGCGGCTCGGGCGGAGTCATCGGCTGCACCCGCATCGGCTGCACCTGCGACGTCGCGCGCGAGTTCTGGCGCGACTACGTCAGCGAGGACGTCGAGGCCTGCGCGACGCTCCGCTACGTCTGCGCCGAGGGGACCTTCCCCTTCACCACCCCTTGCGGATGCGGTTGCCAGCAACCGATGTCGTGCCCGAGCGTCCTGCGCTGCGACCCGCGCGACTGCGATGCCGCGGCCGAGCAGGCCCGTTGCCCCTTCTCGGACCTCGACACGACGCCGCAGTGCGACGCCTCGGTCACCTGCGAGGACTCCTTCACCGAGTGCCGCCACCCGACGACGCCGATCGGCTGCGGACGCTGCTGGAACCCGGGCCCCGATGACATCTGCGCCTCGGATCGCGCCTGCGGCGAGGGCATGATCTGCGACCCGGGCGCCTGCACCTGCCAGGGGCAGCGCATCTGCCAGCCAGCCTGCACGCGCGACTCCTGCGCCGAGGGCGAGGCTTGCGGCGAGATGGGCCGCTGCGAGCCGCTCAGCTGCACGTCGGACGATGACTGCCCGACGAACTTCGACTGCCCCGATGCACCGCGTGGCAGCTGCTTCCGCCGCGGCTGCCGCGAGAACGCGAGCTGTGACGGCCCGTCGCCACTGAGCGCGGGGTACTGCGTCGAAGGCGCCTGCCACGCGACGCGCGGCGCCTGCCTGCCGCAGTTCCAGTGACGCGCCCGCCAGCCCGCCAGTAGAGCGGCCCGCCACGACACCGCGCGCAGGCCGACACCCGAGGGAGGTGCCACCCCGCGCCAGAAGCCGCAGCACGGCACCCCGAATGGGGCCCGCCGCGGGGGCTCGGGCCGACGTTCAGCCCTGACGCTGCTTCAGCAGGCGCTTGGCGTCGTCGAAGGCCGTCCGGATGTCCTGCAGCCGCGTGTCGGCGTCATCGACGCGCACCTCGACCTCGGCGCGCAGCGCGTCCTCAGGCGGCAGGGCCGCGGCGAGGTCGCGGAAGGCGTCGAGGGTCGTCGCGAGCGTCTCCTCCCAGTCGGCCACCTGCTCGATCCAGAAGCCGCCCTCGCCGTTCGAGATGAGCGCGACCCAGCCCGCCTGTCGACCGCGGGAAATCCAGACCGGCTCGAGCACGCGCGGCAGCGTGCGCTCGATGAGGTGCAGATTCAGGTCGACCTCCATCAGGACGCCAACCGGCAAGCCATCCGTCCCGCGCGGGCCACCCTCATCGAGCGGCAGGTGAGGCAAGGCCTTCAGCCACTTTGCGAGCGACATCGGGCGGCCCCAGATGCCGCCGTCCGCGAGGCGCAGCTCGGCCTTCCAGTGGAGCGCGGCGGGCGGCAGCATCGCCAGAGACGCGCGGGCGAGCCGCTCGTGTTCGGCGGCGGGCAGCGCGACCGTGACCTTGCCGCGACGCACGTCGAGCTCGACCTTGACGCCGCCCAAATCCAGCCACTGCGGGACGTTCTCGGGGGCGACGGGCGCGTCGGGCCGCTCCTTCTTCTTGCGGACCTCGATGCCCCAGGCGCGCGCGAGCTCGGGGTTGCGCTCGGCGATCCACTCCGGGCGCACGAACGAGCAGCTGCGGGCGTAGGCGCGCGACGAGATGACGACGTCGGCCGCGACGATGTACTGCGCCCGCTTGCCGAAGAGCGCGCTCGACGGGTGAATGGAGATGAGCGTATCGGAATACGGACCCTCGTAGGCCCGCCCCTTGACCCGCATCAACTGGTCGACGTAGCCCGCGAGGACGCACTCGACGACCTCGGCGGGCTCGCCGCCCGCGCCGATGGAGGACCCTTGCACCTGCTCGGCGATGTCGCACAGCTGGCGGTGGGCCTTCGCGATGAAGGCCATCACGTCGGGGTCGAGGAAGTGTTCGCGGCAGAAACCCTCGCGGCTGCCCGCGGCGAGGTAGCGAAGCAGCGTCGTGACGGCTGTCAGCGCGTCGCCGAGCGGGTGCTCGAAGCGCTGCTGCATGGCGCGCGCAACGCCCTCCTCGCCCGCTGGGAAGAGATACGGGCTGTGGGCGGACATGAAGGACGCCACCATCAGCACGTCGTTCAGCACCCGCGGGTGGAAGTTCATCGCCTCGACCACCATCCGCGACAGCTCGGGCGACAGCGGGAACG
>SYAK01000264.1 GCA_005788935.1 Pseudomonadota bacterium | reverse complement strand
CATCTTCCGCCTGAAGGTCTGGGACGCGCTTGGCACCGAGTCCTGCAGCCAGGCCGAGTTCACCGTCATCGTCACGTCGGACGAGGCCATCCGCGTCGAGCTGCTCTGGAACACCCCGGCCGACTCGAACCAGAGCGACACGGACTTCGACGACTTCGGCAACTCGAACGGCACCGACCTGGATCTCCACTTCCTGCACCCAACAGCCGGCATGAATTGGTTTGACGGCAGCAAGGACTGCTTCTGGCTCAACAAGCGACCCAATTGGGGGGGATCCGGCACGACCGACGACCCGAGCCTCGACCGCGATGACACCGACGGGGCCGGCCCTGAGAACCTGAACCTCTCGATGCCCGAGTTCGGCGCGACCTACCGCGTCGGCGTACACTACTGGGATGACTGGGAATTCGGCATGTCCGAGGGCACCATCCGGGTCTATATTTACGGCCAGCGCCGCTTCCAGTGGGAGCGCGTCCCGCTGAACGAGTGCGCCATGTGGGACGTCGCCACCATCAAGTGGCCCGACCAGGCCGTCACCGGCATCACGACCGGCTCGAACGGGCCCGTCATCGATTGCCTCCCCCGTGAGACAGCCCTCGGCTACTGAGGCCGCGCGCTTGGCCGTCCCCGCCCCTCCTCCGGGGGGGCCTGTCCGGGCCTATGAACGTGCCCCGGGTCGCAGCCGGGGGTCGTGTCCGAACGCATGAACTTGCGCTCCGCGCAAGCCGCCAGAGCAAGACGCATGCGTCGAGGCGCTCTTGCGACCTCTGGTGCGCGCCGGCCTGAGTCAGCTCGCGTCAACCGCCTGTCTCGGTCCTCGGCCGGTTGGCGCCGAGGGCCGCGCGAGCCAAGCCTCCGACCGCACGCAAGGGCCGGCAGGCCGACGGACTGCGAGGCGCGCGACCGGCCGCGTCGACCCGCGCCGGCGCAGTTCCGAGACAAATCGCCAGGCCTGCCCGGTTCGGCGCGCGCGCATGATGCGCGTCACACGCCCCGGCGTCGCCTCAGGTGGCTTCGTCCCCCCGCGACGCAGCGCCCGAGCCGTCCTCTACACCCGATCGCCACGTCACCAAGGTGCGCAGCGCCCCGACCTCGAGGCGCGCGCGGCAGGCCCCCCTCAGGGTACGGTCTTGACCACCCGGAAGCCGAAGTAGCCGACGAAGTTGGTCGTTGCCGTGGTGACGTTGCCATAGCTCCGGATGCCGAGGCGCACGTAGTTCTCATTGCTGTTGACGTCCGCCCCGCGAAGAACACGCCTCGCGCCGCTCGCGGGGCCCTGCGGGTCGGTGCCCGCCGTCACGCCGGTCGCGTTGTGGCGGTCCCACGCCCACTCCCAGACGTTACCGAGCACGTCGTACAGGCCGAGCGCGTTGGGCGCCCTCGCGCGCACGCCCCTCGGCGCGTTGACGGCCCCACGGTTGCACAAGTACCACGCGAGGTCTGCGAGCAGCGTGCCCGCGGCGAACGCCCCCTCGCCCGCGACCGTGACGCATGTGCCGTCGTTCGTGGCCCACCCGCCCGCGTAGCTCGCTCCCGCCGACCCGGCCCGCGCCGCGACCTCCCACTCCGCGTCCGTCGGCAGGCGATAGCCGGTGCAGGCGTACACCGAGGCGTTGCCAGCCGCCAGAAGCAGCGGCGCCACGTCCCCGCAGTCGAGGTTCCCGTCTTGCCAGGTCCCGCGGCACGGGTCCCGGGTCACCCCGTAGTTCGTCGGAATGCCATAGCACGGCGACAGTCCCTCGGACGCGCTCAACGCGTTCGCGTAGGCGATGGCGCTCCACCACGTGACCTGGACCGGACACGCGTCAGCGACCCCGCAGGCCGCCTGCCCGAGCGGATTGCGCCCGCCCGACACACTTCGCCACTGACTGTCGGTCACCTCGGTGTCCTGAACCGCGAAGGCCCGCGTCAACGTCACAGACCCCTGCGCCTCGCCTGCCATGCGCCCCTGCTCGCTGGCGGGGGTGCCGACCGTGAACGTCCCGGGGGCCACGCGCAGGTAGTTCGCCGTCGTCACCCAGCGCGCGTAGAGCGTGTGCGCGGCCGGGTTCGTCACGTCCGTCGTGTCGAGCACGCGCGCCCCAGCCGTCGGGTCCGTCCACCACCCGACGAAGGTGAAGCCCGCCCGCGACGTGGCGCAACCGGGCGGGCCATACGGCGCCCCGAAGACAACCGAGCTCTGCGTGGCTCCGACGCACGGCGTGCCCGCGCCCACGTCCCACGTGACGAGGACCGAGGTCGCCGCCCAGCGCGCCCAGACGGTGTGCGCGACCTGCGCCGTCACAACGGTCGCCGCCGTGACCTCGGTCCCGCCCGAGGCCGCCGTCCACCAGCCCGCGAAGGTGTAGCCGACCCGCGTCGGCGTGCACGGCGCTGCGCCGTAGGGCAACCCGAGCCCGTTGTAGCTCCAGCCGCCGCCCAGGCAGGACACGCCCCCATTCGGATCCCACGTCACCTTGATGGCGTTCGCGGGGGCCCCCGTCCGCACGAGGCGAATCCCGACGAAGCCCCGGAGCCCGACCGGCATGGCCCCGCGGACAGCCGCGCGCACGAAGCCCGCCGGGCTGTTGAAGCTGCCGCCCCGGATGACCCGCTTCCCGCCGCCAGCGACCCTCGTCTGAGGGTCCGTCCCGCCCGGGGCCCCGATGGTCGTCGCACGGTCCCAGGTCCACTCACCGGCGTTGCCGAGCATGTCGAAGGGACCCCACGCGTTGGCCTGCTTGGCGCGAACCGGCTTGACGGTCCCCGAGGTCCCCTGATTGCAGTCGTACCACGCGAGGTCCTCGAACGCGGTCCCGGCCGCGACCTCGCCGACGCCACCGACGCTCGTGCACCCCGTCGACGCGTCGAGATTGCCACCGTAGGTCGCGGTCGCCGTGCCAGCGCGCGCCGCGTACTCCCACTCCGCCTCGGTCGGCAGGCGGTAGCCGTCGCAGCCGTACACGTTGGCGGCCTCCACCCCTCCCAGCTGGTCGCCGCAGTCCAGCGTGCCAGCGGTCCACGTGCCCGCGCAGGCCGTTCCGTCGGGCCGGGTCGTCGGCATCGCGTAACAGGGTGTCAGCGACTCGGCGACGCTCCGAGCGTTCGCGTAGGCGAGCGCGCTCCACCACGTGATGTTGTCCTTCGGGCAGCTCGCCCCGCAGCCACCGACCGAGGTCCCGCCAGCCACCGCGTTCCACTCCGCCTGCGTCACCTCGGTCTCGCTCATCCAGAGCGGGCGCGTCAGCGTCACCGTCGACTGCGCCTCGTCCGTGTACCGCCCGACCTCGCCCGCTGGCGACCCGATCACGAAGCTGCCCGCCTCCACCCGCGCGAAGCCGCTCGGACCTGGCAACACCCAGCGCGCATAGAGCGTGTGAGGCCCGGCGGCATCCACCCGCGTCGACTCGCGCACGCGTTCGCCGCCGCTCGGGTCCGCGACCGTGTACCAGCCGCTCAACACGAACCCGGCGCGCGTCGTGACACACGGCGAGGCGCCGTAGGGTCCACTATAGAGCGGCGCGCTCGTCGCAGCCCCGGAGCACGCCGCGCCCCCGTTCGGATCCCACGTCACGGTCACGGCGTTGGCGCTCCAGCGGGCCCATATCGTGTGCGTCTCGGGGTTCCGCACGACGGTCGTCGCGAGGACCTCGGAGCCCCCGGTCGCATCAGCGACCGTCCACCACCCCGCAAAGGTGAAGCCCGCGCGCGTCGGCGTGCAGAGCGCCGCCCCGTAGGCACCATCAAAATCGACGTAGGTCCCGGACCTCACACCCGGTCCACCGCACGCCTCGCCCCCGTTTTCGTCCCGCCACACCCGCACTCGCGCAGGGCTCCAGCGGGCATGCAGCGTGTGGTCCTCGGCGCGCAGCATGAGCGTCGTCGGCAGGATGACGTCCGCGGGCCCCGTCGGCGCATCAAACCAGCCCGCGAACACATAGCCCATCGGCGCTCCGCCGCCCATGGCGGGCTGAGCCGTCGGGCACAGCCCGAGGGCGTAAGCGTACACGGTCCCATACCGAACAGGGACGCGCATCCCGCAGGCGACCCCGCCGCGTGTGTCGAAGGAGACGGTATAAGACAGCGCATCCCACCAGGCGTAGAGCACATGCGGATCCGGATTCGTGACGAGGGTCCCCGCCTCGACCCGCTCGCCGGTGCCATTCGGTCCGGTCCACCAGCCGTTGAGGCGATGCCCGGTGCGGGTCGGCTCCGGCAGCGCGCCGTAGGGATCGCCCAGCACCACGGTCGCGTCGGTCGGACCGGCGAGCACACCGCCCTGCGGGTCGAAGGTCACGAGGACCGTGGTCTGCCGCGAGCCGGTGTCGCCCGACGCGTCATCGTCGGGTTGAGCCACGTCATCGTCGGGCGCCGTCGCATCATCGGGGACCACCTCGCCCCGCCGCTGCCATCGGGCAGCCCGTTCGCGTCGAGGTCGAAGACCGCGTCGGCGACTGGGGTCACTGCGTCGGGCGTCGCGCCCGCGTCATCGGTGGCCGCGTCGTCGGAGGTCTCGCTCTGTGCGTCCGCTTCCGGACTCGCGGGATCGCTGTCACAGCCAAACAGGACCATGCCGGCCACAAAACCGCCGACACAACGTGGATATCGGCTCGCCTTACGCGCAGCTCCTCTCGACACATGGACAGACTGGCTTCGGGGGTGCCCACATGGAAGCACGAGCGCCCAGAATGCACAACTGCGAGCCTCAAGTCGGCTCAAGTCGGCCGACCGCCCGGCCTGCCCCTTCGGCGCCCCAGAAACCCAAGCAATCCAAGCACCGCTGGGGCCCCAACGCCCGCCGACGTGCCACAGCCGCCCCCTGCACCGCCGACTGGCGCTGTGACCGCGTCGGGCCCCGCAGTCGCCGCAGCCAGCCCCGCGTCGCGCGCCGCATCCTGCCATTCAAGGTTGCACGCAAAACGTGTCGTGTCGTCGAGTCCGTCGAGCGACGGCGGCAAGAGCTGTGCCAGCCCGAGGAACGGTGTCAGCGCCCCCGTCGCCGCGTCGACCCGCAGGAGGTCGGTCGCGTCGCACGCGAAGAGGTCCCCTTGCGACGCCCCGCCGCGCAGACAGAAGAGCCGCGGCTGCACCACGCCCTCACCGACCGCCTCACCGAGCTCGTCCCCCGCCACCCGACGCAGCGCCCCGCCGATGACGACGAAGACCTCGGACCCTCGCTCCGTCGTCACCGCGACCGGCCCGAAGATCGGGTCGCTCGTCCGCGCGACGTTGACGAGCCGGCCATCTCCGTCCGGCCCTGGCACGACCCTGTCAAGGCGAAAGCCCCCCGTCTCGGCCCCGCGCAGCCACAGCCCGCCCAGGCCGAGCCACACCAGCGCCGGGGTCGCCCGATAGGCGGCCTCGACCCACACGACCTCCCGCGTCGCGCCGTCCACGTCGCGCGACACCTCAGAGACGACCACCCGCCCGCCGTCCTCGGTCGCCACGAGCCACGACGACGCCCCTCCGATGGCCACCGCGTCTGGCGCCACAGACGCGCCCCAGAGCCGCTCGGGCGCGCCTGGGGCGAGCCGCCACAGCGCCCCACCCTGACCCTCGCCGACGACCGCGACGACCTGGCCTCCGTCAGCCGCGACAGCCCGCACCTGCGACGGCGTCAACGCGGCGAGGGCCTCTGCGCCCGCCACCTGCCCGTCCCGCCCGAGCCACGCGAACCCCGACTCCGCAAACACCAGCGCCGCCTCGCCCCCACCCAGCATGAGGGGCGCATCCAGCCCGCCCCAGCGCGTCGGGCACACGAAGCGCAGCCCGTCGCCCTCGACGACCGCCGCACCGCGCAGCAGGCGCACGACCCCGGGCGCCCCCGCCTCCCAGGTCAGCACGTCATGCACCGCGAGCGGCGGCCCGTGCGCGTGCGCCTCCCGGGCCAATCCGAACCAGGCTGCCACCGCAGCCATGAAGCGCCAGGGCCCGCGCCGCGACGAGCGCGATCGACGGGCCAGCCCCGCAGCCGACCTCAGAGCGCCGCCTTGACTTCGCACGACACGGTCACGGCGTCGCCCTCAAGCGCCGCGCCGGTGTAGACCCCGATGAGGCCGCCGTCCTCGCCGATGTCGGCCGAGCGCACCGCCGGGCAGGTGACCGTCACATCCACTGCCGCCCCCGTCAGGGTCACCGAGCCGAGCGCCTCGCGGAAGAGGCACGGGATGGTGCCGAGCACGTTGCTGCCCTCGCACACCCGGGCGACCCCGGGCTCGGTCGCGCTGCCCCCCGTGCAGCTGAGCGTCACGGTCTCGCCAGGCGTGCAGGTGATGCCTTCCGACGGCGCCGAGAAGCCGCAGTTGCGCTTCGGCCCGAGCTGCCCGCGGGCGCATGGCGTCGTGAGCATCCCGCCGTTGCCTCTCGGCAGCGTGACCGACGCCGTGGCGACGTTGTTGTCAGCCGCGCCCTCGGTCTCCTCACACGCGATGCGGCTCTCCTTCTCGCCGGCCTCGTTCGTGAACTCGGTCTCCACGAAGGTCATCTGTCCTTCAGCGTCGGTGATGAAGGTGCCCTCGCAGAGGAACCGGTCCGGGTTCACGTGGAACGTCAGGTCGGCCGTGTGCGGGGCGTCGCGCGTGTCGACGGGCGTCACGTCGACCCACTGGCAGTCGAGCCCGGCGATGTAGTCGTCACCCCACCCCGCGGCCGTCCCCTGAAAGCTGCAGGTATAGGGATGCGTGAACGGCGTATCCTCGTTGTTGAAGTAGCGCCAGGTGCTCTCGAGGCAGAAGGCCCGCTTGCTGCCCAGATGCTGCCCGCCGGCACCAAAGGTGAAATTGCCATAGTGATTGAAATGCATGTGCCCGTGGCATTCGCTCATGCTCACCAGCCGATTCGTCACCGGCGGGGTGCCCGGGCTCACGTCGCCGATCGCCGAGTCGACCGCGCCGAGGTTCTGCACCGTGGCGGTGAACTGGAGCAGCCTCCTCCAGCCCGCGCCTCCAACACACCCCTCGGAAATCGCACACGAATCTGGTGCGAAGTAGCGATACACCACGCGATTGTCGGCCACACCCTCGGGCATCGCGCGCAGCTCGGAGACGCCAGGCAGCTGCTGCCCATGGCGAGCCGCGTCGGCGGTCGCCTCATCCCACGCGATCCGCTCGAAGCGGACCTTCGTCGCGACCGCCCCGATGTGGTCGCGAATCGCCTCGGCGCAATCCTTGTCAGGGATCGGAAAGCTCAAGTGGCAGCCGTCGTTCTCGACCGTCGTCCCGCCCGTGCACGTGTCGTCGAAGAAGCTCCGGGCGTTCTCGGTGTCGACGCTGTTCGGCGGGAAATCCGCCTCGTTCATGCAGGCAAAATCCGTCCGCTCGAGGATGTGCTCGGGGTCGACGGGGAGCACGAAGTCTTCTTCGACGGCCACACCGGGGGCCGTCAGGCGGGCATCCGCCAGCTCCGCCTGATCGGCGGGTCCAAGCAGGACGCTCGCGAAGCGGAAGTCGCGCGCCCACACCTTGTGCCCGTCGATTTCCCGCAACCCGGCAGGGCCCTTGAAGGTGATGACCCACTTCTCGACGGGCGGCAGCGGCAGGATGCCCTTGCCCTCCTCAGGCTCGAAATACAGGTTGCGGAAGATGAGGCGGTAGCCGGTAGCCTCGATCTGGCGTCGCGCCCGATCCTCCCAGAAGGACTCGGGCTTGTCCTCGAGCGCCGCCACCGCCCGCGCCTGCGCGGACTGCGGGATCTCGTCGAGCAGGACGCCGACGGTGCTGTCCATTGTCAGGGCGAGCATCGAGCCCGGGTCGGCGTTCACGACCGCCGTGTCGCCGAGGGCGTCCACGTAAGCCGCGGGCTTCGGGTCGTCCCCGCAGCCGAAACCGAGTGTTGCCGCGAGGAGCGGCGGGAGCGAGCGTGCGCGTCGAAGCATGCGGAGGGTCCCCTTCGTCTGTGTCTGGTCGTGGGCAGAGAGGCTACAGGCCTTTGGCCGCGTTGTCGAGGTCAGCGAGTCCCTTCACTGTCGCAGGTGCCGTCGCCGTCGGTGTCATCGGGGTTGTCGCGCGGGCACACATCGCAGGCGTCGGGCACGCCGTCGCCGTCGGTGTCGCTCGTCGTCCCGCCAAATCCGAACACAAACTTTGCGTAGAATTCCTGAGACATGTAATCGAACGAAATGGATCGGTGCACACCTGGCACGCGCACCACCGCGTAGCCCTCCAACCCGTTGAAGCTCGTGGTCCCCGACCCGGAGAGCCCCGCCTGGAAGGTCAGGACAATCGGGCGGTCAAAGCGCACCTCGACGTTCTGCCGCGAGCTCCCGACCGACGCGAACACGAGCAGCGGGTCCGCGACGGGGCGCGCGAACGTGAGCGTGTTGTGCGTCGCCTCGACGTTCTTGAGGGTCGGATCGACGTTCGGGATGTTGAACTCAGGCGGGAAGACGTTGTGCTGGTAGACGCTCGTGGTCGCCTGGATCGGGTGGGACGACGTGTAGGTGACGCCGACGTCCCCGACAAGCCCCACGACCGAGTTGCCGGCGATCGGCGGGGTCCACCGCACCCAGTTGAAGGTGGACAAGACCGCGTTGCCCGGACACGGGTCGCACCCGTCGGGCAGGCCGTCCGAGTCCGCGTCGAGGCGGTCGTCCTCGCCAAGGCAGCGATCGGCTGGATTGCAGACGGTGTCCCTGTCGTCGTCCCCGAATCCCTTGCAACCCTCGAACTCCACATCGCTGCCCGCCGGGTCGGTGTCGCTCACCCCGTTCTCGGCGGTCTCCGCGTCGGCATCCGCTTCCAACCCGGCGTCGTCCGCGCCTGATTCGTCCGCGCCCGAGTCGTCCGGGGCGGAGCCATCCCCGCCGGTGCCGGCAACCAGGTCCTCTCCGGGCCCGGCAGCATCCTCGGGACCCGCGCCAAGGTCTTCGCCGCGGGCGTCCGGAACGGCGACCAGGTCCTGTCCGCCAGCCCCTTCGTCACGACCACAGCCCGCAACGAGGCCAAGCCCGGCCAGCATCCCTGACGCAACGCGACGCCACCGCTTCATCCCGTCCCTCCGCCCAAGCCTCGGCCGACCCGACACATCCCCTGCCGCAGGGGGAGCTTGAAGTGTGCCAGCCGTCCGCGCACGCCGTCAACTCCCCAACAAGCCTGTGAGGAATCCGAGGGGGCGTGTCCGAAAACATGAACTTGGTAGCGCTACTCGCTGAGGCGCGCGACCCCGCCCGGCGGTCGCTCCTCCGGCCCGACAGCCCCATGCCCGAGCTCGCCGTGCGCATTCACCCCCCAGCAGGTGACGACGCCGGCGTTCGTGGCCGAACAGGCGTGCGCGGCCCCAACGGCCACCTTGGTTGCCGCGTCGAGGCCCGTCACGGCGCGCGCCGACCCGTTCTCCCAGCACAGCACACCACCGCTGCCGGCCGCAGCGCAGCAGCGCGCGTTGTCGCAGTCCACGTCCTGCGCCCCGATCTCGACCTTCGCTGACCCCTGCGCCGTGTCGCTGTTCCACCCCCGACACCGGACCGACCGCGACAGTGTCGTGTGGCAGCTCATCTGCCCGCCAGCCGCGACCTGCGCCACCGCGTCGCTGCCGAGCATCAGCGGCGTCAACCGGTCCGCGCCCAGCGCGCCGAGCACCTGCCGATATGCGTTGTCCCCCCAGCACCACCCCTCGCCAGCCGCGAACCGCGCGCAGGTGTGGGCCCGCCCCGCGCTCAGCTGCAGCACACGCGCCGCGTTCTTCACGTCGACCGGCACCGCCGAGGACACCGTCGCGTCATTGCCAAGCTGCCCATCCTCGTTCAACCCCCAGCACTGCGCGGTCTGGCTCGTCGTCGTGATGCAGGTGTGCGACGCCCCCGCCGCCACCAGCACGGCCCCGAACGGCAGTCGCACCGGCGCGAGCACCACCCCGCCACCCCCGCCGACCCCGACCTTGCCGTGCGCGTTGTCTCCCCAGCACCAGAGCCCGCCATCGCCCGTCACGGCGCAGGCGTGGTCCCGCCCGAGCGACAACCGGACGACCCCCGAGAGGTCAGAAACGAACGTCGGCACGACACGGTCCTGTGTGTCCCCGAGGCCGAGCCTACCGCCCTCTCCCGCACCCCAGCACGCGACCTTCCCGTGCTCCCCGAGCAGCGCACAGGTGAACCGGTCACCCGCCCCGAGCGCGGCAATGGTCGCCCGGGTGCAGGTCCCGGCCGTCTCGCCGCTCCGGATGCGACAGTAGGCGAACGGATTGCACTCCGCGTTCGAGCGGCACCCCGAGCCGACGCCGCACACGGGGCACGCCCCGCCGCAGTCGACCCCGCTCTCGTCGCCATTCATCAGGCCGTCCTCGCAGCTCGGCGCCCGGCAGAGCCCGCCCGCGCAGGCGCCCTCGGCGCAGTCTGCGTGAACCTCGCACCCCTCGCCCGTCGGGCACGCCGCACACCCGCCACCACAGTCGACGCCCGTCTCGGACCCGTCGTTCCGTCCGTTTTGACAGCCACCGCACGTGCCGGACTCGCAGATCCCCGACTGACAGTCGAGGGCGACGGCACACGCAGCCTCTTGCCGGCATTGCAGACAGACGTCACCGCCGCAGTCGACGTCGCTCTCCGCCCCGTTCCGCCGCCCGTCGTCGCAGCCCACGCACCACCCGCTGCCCGCTCCGCCCGAGCTGCCCGCTGGGTCGTGGCACGCCTCGGTCTCGCAGTCCGCGTCCCGTGCGCACCGAAGCCCCGTGGCGCAAGGCGCGCACGCCCCGCCACAGTCGACGTCACTCTCCCCGCCGTTTCGCGTCCGGTCCTCGCACGAGGCCTCGGCACAGACACTCGCCGCGCAGACCCCCGAGGCGCAGTCGAGCAGCCTGCGGCAGGCCTGCCCCCCGAGGCACGCGGCACACGAGCCGCCGCAGTCGATGTCTGTCTCGTTGCCGTTCTTCTCCCCATCGGTGCACGTCCCTGGCGGCTCGGCGCACACCCCGAGGTCGCAGGCTCCCGAGACGCAGTCGCCCGCCGAGACGCAACGCGCGCCGTTCGTGCAGGGCGGACAGGGCCCGCCGCAGTCGACGTCCGATTCACCGCCCCCACGCCGCCCGTCAGCGCACGTCTCGTAGGCAGCGCATGCCGGACAACGCCCACCACAGTCGACAGCCTCTTCTCCCGGATCCAGCGTACCGTTGGCGCAGGGGTCCTCGGGGCCGCTGTCCGGCACGGACCCTGCCGCATCCGACGCGCCATCGGACGCCTGGCCCCCGTCGACTGCGGCCGCGTCGGCGTCCGAGGCCCCGGACACCCCGTCGCCTTCGGCGGACGCGCCATCGACCGCAGAGGGCCTCGCGTCGCCGCGCACGACGTCCGCAGCCCCGGCGTCGTCACGTGTGTCTCGCGCGTCCGTCGGGGCCCCGCCGAAGTGACATTCCCAGTCGTCCTCGGTGCAGCTCCCCTCGTCGGGCGGGAAGATGAACGCGCACCCCTGCGAGGCCAAGACGACCGTGACGAGGGCGACTGTCCACACGAACCGGGGCTTTTCGCGCATCCCGCTCCCTCCCGCAGGGCCGACGGCGGCCTGACTCCACAGGTGCGGCATCCCCGGCCATTTGTCACGCCCCCGCACCACCCCAGCGCGAAATCGCCCGCTCGCGGCGTTCAACGGAGCGGCTGACGCGCCCGGAACTTTGGGCTACAGTCGTCGGAGCGCGCGCGAGGCGCGACCGTCCCGCGAGCTGCTGGAGCAGGCCATGAACCCGTCGACATTCATCGGCATCTTTGGTGGAAGCCTGCTGATTGGCCTCTCCATCTATCTCACCACCGACACGCCGAAGATCTTCTTCGACGGCCCGTCGCTGCTCATCGTGCTCGGCGGCACGATCGCGGCCACCTTCGTCAGCTATCCGATCAGCGAGATGGGGCGGCTCTTTCGCATGATGCGACTCGTGCTCCGCGACGAGCGCCTCCACGCCGAAGAGGACGTGCGCGACCTCGTTCAGGCCGCCCGCCTCTGGTTCAGCGACGACCTCTCGTCGGTCGAGCGCTTTCTCCACAGCGTCAAGAACCCCTTCCTCCGGACAGGCATCCAGAGCGTCCTCGACGGGACCCCGCCCGACAAGGTCGTCGACGTCCTGCGCTGGCGTATCGTGCGCATGCAGGCCATCGAACGCGCCGAGTCTCAGATCTTCCGGACGATGGCCCAGTTCGCTCCCGCGTTCGGCATGCTCGGGACCCTGCTCGGCCTCATCAACATGCTGAAGAACATGAGCAGCGGCTCCGTCGAGGAGATCGGGCAAAGCATGGCCGTCGCGCTCATCACGACCTTCTACGGGCTCATCCTCGCGAACCTCGTGTTCAAGCCCTTCGCCGTCAAGCTCGAGCGGCGCACCGAGCAGCGCGTGACGCTCATGAACATGGTGCTCGAGGGCGTCCTCTTCCTGAGCGAGCGCCGCAGCCCGTCGTTCATCAACGAGACCCTGATGTCCTTCCTCGCCAACCACGACGACGACATCCGGGACAAGGGTGGCATGGGCGGCGGCATCGGCCGCGGGATT
>SYAK01000263.1 GCA_005788935.1 Pseudomonadota bacterium | reverse complement strand
GGATGCGCGGTCCCAGCGCGAGCGCACGCGCCAGCGCGCGCCGCTTCCGCCCCCCGCCAGACAGGGTCGCGACCTGCCGCTCCGGGGCGAGCCCCACGGCCGCGAGCGCCTCGGCCGCCCGCAGTGCTGGTTCGGGTATCCGATGCGCCTCGAGCCCCCAGCGCACGTTGCCGAGCGCGTCGCGGTCCGGGAACAGACCGTCCTGCTGAAAGACGAAGCCGATGCCCGGGCCATGGATTGCTTTCAACTGCAACTTTTTCGGTGACAGCGCCATCAGCTCTGGCGCCTCGTCCGCGCCCTGTTGGAGCGCGTGCGCCACGATGCGGCCCGACGCCATCGGAGCACCAGGCCGAAAGTAGCCGCCCTCGACCCGCCCGAGCTGTCGCAGCAGCGTCGACTTCCCGCTCGCGGAGCGCCCGAGCAGCGCGGTCGCACGTCCGCGCATCACGTCGAGGTGCGGTACGTGCACCGTGAGCCCTGGATGGACCGGGATGATCAGGTCGCGGACCTCGAGCGCCACAGCCCCGGGCGGGCTCATGCGAACACCGCGTCGAGCAGTGTGGTCAGCAGGTGGTCGAGCACGAGCACGGCAAATGATGCGCGTACAACCGCCTTCATGGTGTCAGTCCCGAGGGCCGCCGCGTCCTGCTTGTCGGTCAGCCCGCCGACGAGCCCGGAGACCGCGATGACGACGCCGAAGACGACCGCCTTCACGAGGCCCATCGCGATGTGGGCGGGTGCGAGGGCCGCCGCGAGGCGGGCTGTGAACAAGGCGGGCGGCAGGTCGAGCGCCGCGGTCCCGAACGCGAACCCGCCGAGGAGCCCGAGCAGGATCGCCGCGGTCGTCAGGAGCAGCGTCGCGGCGATGACCGCCGTCAGCCTCGGGGCGAGCAGCTCGCGGTCGAGATCGAGCCCGAGCGCGCGCATCGCGGCGGCCTGCCCCGAGAGCGTCACGAGCCCGAGCTCGGAGGCGAGCCCGGCGCCCGCCCGCCCCGCCATCAGGAGCGCCGTGAAGACCGGTGCCAGCTCACGCGCGACGAAGACCGCGGTCACGTCGGGGACGCGACTGATCAGCCCGAAGCGCCCGAGCTGCCCCGCGGTCGACAGCGCCATCACCATGCCCGCGAGCAGCGCCGCTGTGCCGACCATCGGGAAGCCCCCGACGCCGAATCGGTGCAGCTCGCGCAGGAAGGCCACCCGGGGCATGTGTCTCGCGGCGGCGAGCGCCCGCCCGAGCACCGTCAGCGCCGCCCCGGAGGCGACTCCGAGCGCGGTGATCGGCCGCCCGAGGCGCGCCGCGGCGCCCGCCTTCAAGGACGGGCTCCCTCGCGCGCGAGCCCGCGCAGCCCGATCGTCAGCTCGCCCGCCGCGCCACCCCGGAGCGGCAGCTTCAGCTCGGCCTGCGCCCCCACCTTTAGCGGCGGCAACGGCAGCGACGTCACGGCGAGCCGTTCGTCGGAGCTGAGCCCGTCCGCGTCGAAGACCGTAATCTCGAGCACGGCGCCAGCCCGCGCCTCGACGATGAAGCTGTCGCCCCAGTCCGGGTCGGCCGTCCCCTCCGCGGTCGAGGTGCGATGCCGCTGACCCTCGACCACGAGGACGACGTACGGGTCGCTGTCCCCGGGGCCCGCGTCCAGATCGCTCAGCCCGCGAGCGCCGACGACCGTCACCGCGAGGCGTGTGGCGTGCTCGGGCGTTCGTGAGCCCGCGGCCTCTCCGCTCCCCGTGCCGGCCTCGGTCGGCGCGCGCGCGAGGTAGCGGGCGACGGCCTCGGCGTCGAGGGTCGGGTCGCGTTGCTGGCAGGCGCTCGCGAGGAGGCTCGCAACGACCACGCCCCCGATGCGATGGAAGGGCTTCCGCATGACGGGCACCTTATGCCACACCTCGTCGTCGCAGGCGACGGCGGGTACATCGCGCCGTTCCGCGAGGAGCCCTCCCGTGACCGAGACCCCCTTCGCTATCGCAGGTGCCCCGACCCTCGCCCCGGACGCGCGCGGTGATTCCCTGCCAGACCTCGTGTCCCCGGTCCCCGGTCCCCGCAGCCAGGCTCTCGTGGACGTCCTGGCGGCGGTCGAGTGTCCCGGCATCACCGCGCGTCGCGCGCGGGCCGGTCTCGCGCGCGGGCTCGGCGAGGACCCGATCGTCTGGGAGGCCGCCCGCGGGGCCAACATCTGGGACGCGGATGGCAACCGCTACGTCGACCTGACGGGGGCGTTTGGCGTCGCGCTCATCGGCCACGCTCACCCCGCGGTGCGGGCGGCTGTCGCGGCCCAGGCTGAGCGCCTCGTGCACGGCATGGGTGACGTGTATCCAAACACGCAACGCATTGCGCTGATGCGCGACCTCGTCGCCATGACGCCACCTGGGCTCGACCAATGCATCCTGACTGGCGGAGGGGCCGAGGCCGTCGAGGTCGCGATGAAGACCGCGACCCTCGCACAGCAGGTCGCGGGTCGCCCCGAGCGCTGCGGTGTCCTGGCATTTTCGGGTGGATATCACGGACTTTCTTACGGAGCTCTGGCAGCTAGTGCCTATAAAAGCGACTTCCGTCGCCCCTTCGGCGCCCAGCTGAACCCTCATGTCCGCCACCTGCCGTTCGGCTGTCCGATTGCGGTCATCGAGGACTTCATCGCTGGGGTCGCGGGTGGCGGCGAAGGCGTCGGAGCCATCCTCGTCGAGCCAATCCAGGGTCGGGGCGGCGAGGTGGTGCCGCCTCCGGGCTGGCTCGCAGGGCTGCGCGCGCTGTGCGACCGCCACGGGCTGACCCTCATCTTCGACGAGATCTACAGCGGCCTCGGACGCACCGGGCGGTGGTGGGCGGGCGACCACGAGGGGGTCATCCCGGACATCCTGGCGGTCGGCAAGGCGCTCGGAGGCGGGCTGCCAATCGGCGCCTGCGTCGCGCGGACGGACGTCATGGCGGCGTGGGGCGCGAGCCGGGGCGAAGCCATCCACACCTCGACCTTCCTCGGTCACCCGCTGTCCTCGGCCGCGGCGGTGGCGGCCCTGGCAGCGCTGCGCGAACTCGACGTGCCTGCCCGCGCGAACGCCTTCGAAGCCGCGACCCGCGCCTTCTTCGCGCAGCGGGGGCTCACCGTGCGCGGGCGCGGCGCCATGCTCGGGCTCGAGCTCGGCAACCCGGGGCGGGCCGCGCGGGTCACTGGCGAGCTGCTGAAGGCGGGCTACATCGTCCTGCCGAGCGGCGTCCATGGCGACATCCTCGCGCTGACCCCGCCCCTCGTGCTGAGCGATCTCCAGCGTGACGCAGCCTTTGCGGCCATCGCCGAGGCCCTTGGCCAGGTCGCCTGAGCGCCTGACGGTTTGTCAGCTTGCTGCGAACTTGACAGCACGTCAGGGAATGGCGGCAGCCTTGCCGATGTTGTCGAGCCGAAAGAAGCGGAACTGCTTGCTGTCCCAATGTGCGAGGACCTCGGTGTCGCGGTGCCTCAGCGCGTAGCAGGCCTTCGGGTCGAGCTGCAGCTCCTTCGCCTGGTTCGGCCCTGCGATCGGGAAGACCTTGCCCGCGACCCCGTACTGGCCCGTCGCTGCGAGCGCCTTCGCGCCAGCCACCGTGACGCCGCCGCCGCGCATCAACGCCCGCACGAGCTCGATGACCCGGGGCTCAGGCATGCCGGGAGGAGCGACGAGTCGAGCGCGGACGCCTGCCTCGTCGCCCGCTTCGATGAGGGCCGCGAGGGCCGCGAGCTGCTCGACCATGACCGACCGGGCCGGTCCGTCATCGACCTCGGCGGCTTCGTGTTTTGGTTCGCAGCCAGGCGCGGCCGCGGTGCCGACGGCGCCAGTCAAGAGGAGGAGCGAGGCGAGGAGCCGACGTCCGACGCCTCTCCGGGCGCCGACGCGAGTTCGGGTGATACGCTGCATGGGAGCCTCCGGGTGCTGGTCGGAGGGGCCGTTCGGCCGGCCCTGAGTGCCTCCGCCATGAACATCAACCACTTGCAGACTGATGCAAGGCGCGAAGCCCGTCAAGTCGTCGGGCCACTCGGCAACGTGTTCCGCCATGCGGAGGGCTCAGAAGAAGCCCAGCTCGAGCCGCGCCTCCTCGCTCATGCGCTCAGGTGACCACGGCGGGTCGAAGGTCAGCTCGACCTCGGCCTCGGTGATCCCGTCGACCGCCTGGACCTTCGTCGTGACATCATCCTTGAGCACCTGGCCCATCCCGCAGCCAGGCGCTGTGAGGGTCATCGTCACCCGCGCCCGCGTGCCGCCGTCCGCGTCGGGCTGCAGGTCGAGCGCGTAGATGAGCCCCAACTCCACGATGTTGACCGGGATTTCCGGGTC
>SYAK01000262.1 GCA_005788935.1 Pseudomonadota bacterium | reverse complement strand
GTGACGGACCCCCAGGGACCCGACGAGGGCGAGGTGCGCGTCGTCCGGGGCGGCAGTTGGGACAGCCCCGCCAAGGCGGCGCGGGCGGCCTACAGAGCTGCGCTGGAGCCCGGCCAGCGCGGCAACCTCCTCGGGTTCCGCGCAGCGAGGACCGCGCCATGACGCGCCAGACGTCGGGGGTCATGACCTCGGGGGTCGTGTCCGACATGATGAACTTGCGGCGCTCCCAGCGTCGCTCGTCGGTGGTCTCGGAGGGTTGCGGGTCGGACTCGGGGCGTTGAGTCGAGGCCGCGAGCCTCAAGGCGCGCTGAGCCTCTCCTGCCCGCCCGACCGACCCGCCCGAGATGTTCCTGAAACCGCCGCCTGGAACGCGGCACGTCACGAAGGATCGAAACGATGAAGGCTTTATCTTTCGAATGTGTCAACCGGATCGAACAGCGTTCCCCGGGTCAATCCGCGTCATCGAGGAGCCCGCGCCCTCTGGGACCGGGCTGGCCTCGTGTATTCAGGGGGGCCCCGGGTCAGGCGTTGGCGGGGCTGATGATCGCGCCGTTGCTGCTGACGTCGTGTGCGACAATCGTCCCGGTCCCCGGCGAGCCCCGGGTTGAGACGCTCGGAGTCGCGGAGCGCCGCGTCCCGAACGGTCGGATACTCGTAAGGCCAACGCTCGAGGGCACAGCGCTCAGGCTTGAGGTGCAGGACTCCTGTGCGCTCAACCGCGTTCGCGCCCTTCGAGAGTTGCGGACAACACGGTACAAGCCAGAAAGTCATCGCGATTCGGAACTTATGGATTATTCAGGCAGTATCGGTCTCGCGATTGGCGGGCTGGGACTTGCCTATTCGTTCGTTACTGCGACCAAGAGTGACGAAGAATTAAGAGAAGAGGACGTAGACCGAGGCGACGCCGTCAAGTCTGGGCTGATCGCCGCAGGTTTGGGTCTGCTGGTGATGACTCCTTGGATCGTCGACTCCATCCGGTTGTCGCGGACCGACGTCGCGCGGCGGGACTACGAGGAACTCGACCGGACAGTCGCACCCGACGTCGCCTGTGACACGACCGGGATGCGCGCCGTGCCAGCGGGTTGGACCGCGTTGCCGGGGTTGCCGAAGCTCGTGACGCTGACGATCGCCGCGCCAGCGCCCGAGATCGACGCGGCGCGCGGCCTCGAGCGGCTCAAGCTCGAGGCTCTTCACGTGGCGCTCGGCACGACACTGCGCAGCGTGGCGCGCGTCGCGACCGACAGCGGACGCCTCGAGCTGCTGCCTCTCATCGAAGCCGGTCTCTTCAGCCGAAGCCCGCAACGCCCGACCGAGCTCGAAGTCTCCATCGACGGTCACGCGATTGGACGAATCCGAGCGGACGCGCTGCTCGCGGCGTCGGACGCCTAGCGACGCAAGCTGATCGACACATCGTTCGCCGAGTGTCGGGCAGGACGTACACTCCTCAGCTGCGATGGCCTCGCACAGGAGCTCGCGCGGTACCCAGGGGCGACCTATGCCACCGAGATCAGGGCCGTGGTCGAAGCGGCCATCCCTGGCGGAATCCTCGCTGCGGCGGCCGCCGCGGCCTGGTGCGAGACCGCCTGCAAGGAACCCGTCAAGCCGTCCGAGATGACGCGCACCGTGACCAGCCAGAAGCTGGTCGGAGGCCGCCTGACGACGGTCGAGAGCGAGGTCACGACCACGGAGGCCCTCAAGTACGAGTCCGACCTGAAAGCCTGGCAGGCCCTCGCAGGGCCAAGCGGCGGCGGTGGCTGTGCCGCCCGCTGCACCTGCGGTGTGCTCGGCACCCAGAAGACGCGCGAGGCGCTGACCAGCCTCACGTCGGCGGCGCTGGTGCAAGCGATGGCGAGGGGCAAGCCGGGGCCCGACACATGGCAGGCGTGTGCCTGCCGAAGGAGCCCGGACTGCGCCACTCACGGCCGTTGTACCGCCCGGGACGGCCGATGCGACGGTGGCACCCAGGCGCATTGAGCGGTCCACGCATCACGCCGTTTCCAGGTTGGGCGCTGAAGGGCGGGACAGCCCTCAACCCCTTCGTGTTCGAGCTCCCGTGGCTGTCGGTCAACATCGACACGTGGCGTTCGAAGCCGGTCGCGGTCAACGTCTGGCGCCGTGCGCCTGTCGGTTGAAGACCCGCGGGCGCTCGTGTGATCCCTGACGGCCGCGATGCGCTGCAATGCGCCGCGGTCTGGACCGGCGGCGTCGGGACGGAGTACAACGAGCTGCGGGCAGCGACAGGAGGCCACGTGAAGACGACCGAGCAGGAGGCGCGCGCCCTCGCCGAGCGCGCCGCGAACGACCTCGCGAGGGCCGAGGGGGCGCCGCTCCCGTACCCGAACGTCTGGGACCTCCTCGATCCGACCAAGCTCCCCGCCGACGCACCCGAAGACGCAATGCACGCATCCTATGCCAGATTTCGCGACTTCTGCCGTCTTCCGCCCCGCAAGCGCGTCTCGCTGTCGTGATGGGTGCGACGGACCAGGCTCCCTCAGGCGTCAGGCTCGAGACCTTCGCGGGGCTGTTCGAGGCGCTCGCGCGCGAGGGTCTCTCGGCGGTGGTCATCGGGGGTTGTGCGGTCGGCGTCTATGCGCGTCGCGTGGAGGCCGCTGTCCTGTCTCAGGACCTCGACCTCTACATGACCGAGTCCGGACTCGAAGCGCTGCTCGGGGCGTCGACACCGCTGGGGCTCGTCGTCGAGAAGCGTCCGCGTCCTCGGAGCCTCCCCGTGGCCGTGCTGCGCTGGCAAGGGCTCGAGGTCAATGTTCTCACGGCGACCCACGGGCTGCCGCCAGCCGAGGTGGTGATGCGCGCCGCACGCGAGGTGGTCCTCGGCGACATGACGGAGCCCATCCTCATCGCGGACGCGGCCGACCTCCTGCGGAACAAGCTCGCCGTCAACCGCGAGAAAGACAGGCCGCACATCGAGCTCCTGCGACGCTTCCTCGACGAGGAGGTCGTCCACGCCTTCCGCACCGAGCGCGCGCCTCGCGCCCGTCTCGCCCCAGCTGACCGCCTCCTCGCCGTGCTGGGCGCGAAGACCCTCGACGCCGAGCTTGGGGCCCGCCTCGTGGGCCTCGCGCAGACCGCGACCGACTTCCGCTTCCTCGCGCATCGGCTGCCGACCCGGGCGCTCGTCGAGGCCCTCGCCGCCCGCGCGCCGTCGACCGACCTGCGCGCCCTCGTCGAGGCCGTCGCCGAAGCTCGGAACCTTGCCTGACCCGCGCCGCGCCAGTTGGCGTGACCTCAGGGGTCGTGTCCGAAATGATGAAATTGACTTGCTCCCAGCGTCGCCCGTCGGAGACCACGCTCCGAGACCGATGGGGCTCGGCGTGGTCAG
>SYAK01000027.1 GCA_005788935.1 Pseudomonadota bacterium | reverse complement strand
TGACGCGGCACGCGGCTGCGGCGGTCGGGCTCGACGGGGTCGCGGGGCGGCTCGTGGTCGGGCGACAGGCGGACTTCATCGTCACGCGAGGGCCCTGGGAGCGGCTGCTCTACGGGCTTGGGCATCATCCGGTCGCGGCCGTCCATGTGGCCGGGGTCAGGCAGTCCGTCCAGAGCCTTGACGCCGGCTTCCGCTGAGGAATACACCCGAGGGCGCGCGCGGTTGTCGGCCCTGCGCCTTCGCCGCACCCACCGTATTCCGTTTCACTCAAGCCCTTACGGAGCATCTCCGATGAAGACCCGCGTGACGCTCGTCGCCGCATCCATCCTGCTGTCCACCGCCCCAGTCATGGCCGCCCCGCAGGCGGCGCTTCCGGCCCTCGACGTGCGGGCGGAGACGACCGAGGGCGAGGTTCACGTGACGCTCGTGAACGCCGAGTACGTCAAGGTCGAGCTCAACGGGCAGGCCTGGGAGAACATCGAGTTCGAGAAGGACGGCAAGCTGCTGCTCGTGAAGGGGCTCGACTCGACGCTCGAGCGCAACGCGCTGACGCTGCGCGCCCTCGACGAGACGCTCGCGCCTGTCGAAATCGACGTCCTTGGCACGTCGTTCAAGAAGACGCGCGTCAAGAAGGAGTTCCACCTCATCAGCAAGCAGACCGCGAAGTTCGAGAAGGCGAAGGCGCCCGAGCCCGCGAAGGCGCCCGAGCCCGAGCCCGCCAAGGCGCCCTGACGTACGCTCGCGGGGCGTGCGTGCTCCGCCGACGAGGGACGCCTGCCTCAGGCCGACTGGCTGCGCGCGCTTGCGGGTTGAAGCCGCCGCGCCGGGTCAGCGCGGGGCGGCCGCGATGTTGCCGCCGTCGACGGGCAGGACCGCGCCCGTGGTGCTCGGCGCGAGGGCGAGCGACAGGAAGGCCTGCGCCACGTCTTCGGCGGTGACCTCGCGCGCGAGGAGGTTCGCGCGGTAGTAGTCGTCGGCGGTCAGGCCGCGGGCGGCGGCGCGGGCGGTGATGGCGTCGGGGTCGAGGAGGCGCGTGCGGACGCGGTCGGCGTTGACGGCGTTGGCGCGGATCCCGAGCGGCCCTCCCTCGACGGCGTACTGCTTCATCAGCGCCACGAGGGCGGCCTTGGCGATGGCGTACGGACCGAAGCCAGGGCCTGGGTTGAAGGCGGACTTCGACGCGTTGAAGAGCAGGAAGCCGCCGCGGCCCTGAGCGCAGAGGACCCCGGTCACGGCCTCCGCGAACCACTGGTGAGACAGCAGGTTCACCTCGAGGCTCTCGCGGAGCAGCGCTGGCGGGCAGCTCGCGATGGGGGCCTGGGGTGCAGTGCCCGCGTTCGAGACGAGCCCGTCGAGGCCTCCGAAGGTCGCCACGGCCGCGCGGATGGAGGCGTGGACGGCGTCCCGGTCGGTGACGTCGAGGGCGTCGTGATGCGCGCCGAGCTGGGACGCGAGGGCCGCCACCCCGTCTGCGTCGCGATCGATGAGCCAGAGCGCCGCGCCAGCCATCGAGAAGGCGCGCGCGGTGGCCGCCCCGAGGCCCGAGGCCGCCCCCGTCACGACCACGACGCGTCCGGCACGTGGGCGCGCGGCCGTCGAGGCGCCCTTCGCGAGCTTCGCCTGCTCGAGGGACCAGTACTCCATGTCGAAGAGGTGGGAGGCGTCGAGGGCCTGATAGCGCCCCACGCGCTCGGCCGCGGTGATGACGTCGATGGTGTGCGCGTAGACGTCCGCGGCGATGTCGGCGGCCTTCCTGTCGGCGCCAGCGGTCACGACGCCGAGGCCCGGGACGAGGATGACGCGCGGGTTCGGGTCGAGCGCCTTGCGGGTGACACCTCTCTCCGTCGTCTGGTGTGCAAACTAGGTTTGATAGGAAGATCTGTAGTGCGCAAGAGACGCCGCGATGCCCGCCGCGAGGTCAGGGGCGAGCGCCGTGGGGTCGACGATCCACGGGAGCGCCTTCGTGCGGATGACGTGGTCAGGCGTCGCGGGGCCTCTCAGCGCCTTGTCGGGCAGGTCGGGCGCGTCGACGAAGGCGCGCAGGGTGTCGCCCGTGCGGAGGCGCAGGATCCACGGGCCGCCGACGTCGCCGAGGGCCCCTCGAAGCAGCGGGGCGAGGGATGGCCAGTCGACATGGGCGCGACGGGGTGCCGGGGGCGTCGCGGGGTGCGCCGAGATGAACGCCATCGCGCGGGCCACGGCCGCGATGTGTCGCTCGTAGGCGGCCTGAGCGGTGTCGCCCCAGGTGAAGAGGCCGTGCTGGAGCAGGAGCAGTCCGTGGGCCTTCGGGTGGGCCTCGGCGACCTCGGCCGCGAGCTTCGCGAGGGCGAAGCCCGGCATCACGTAGGGGACGACGGCGAGGTCGTCGCCGAAGACCGCGTGGCAGAGGCGCTCGGCGTCTGGCTGGTCGACGAGGGCGAGGATGGCGTCCGCGTGCGAGTGGTCGATGGACGTCCCGGGCAGGAAGGCGTGGAGCAGCAGCTCGACGGACGGGTTCGGGGCGCTCGCGTCGAGCAGGCGGACCCGGGCCGCGTTGACCATCGCCTCGTCCGACAGCGCGGGCAGCGCCCGCAGCGCGCCGAGGCTCGCGAGTCGGACCGCGGGCAGGTCGCGAGGTCCCAGGTCGGCGAGGTCCGAGCCGCTCCCCTTGACGCAGATGACCTCGATTTCCGCGCCCGTGTCGTCGCGCAGCCGCGTCTTGACCGAGGTGTTGCCTCCGCCGTGCAACACGAGCCGCGGGTCGGACCCGATGAGGCGCGAGGTGTAGACCCTCAGCGCGAGATCGGCGTTGCTGTTCGGCGCGGCGCCCCAACGGGCGACAGCGTCATGGGCCTCTGCGTCGGACCAGCGTGATTCCATGCCCGCGTTCTATGCCATCGCGGGCCACGGGTCGAGGCGTTCGCCGTGACGCGCCTGGTGTGACCGGCGCGCTCAGCCGCCGAGCGTCACGAGGCTCTCGACAGGCGCTCCGAGCCGCGCGCGGCCTCCGAGGAAGCCGAGCTCGAGGACGAAGCCGAAGGCCGCCACCGACGCGCCACAGGCCGTGACGAGGTCCGCCACGGCCACCGCCGTGCCGCCTGTCGCGAGCACGTCGTCGAGGATGACGACCCGATCGCGCGCGGTCAGCGCGTCGGCATGCATCTCGAGCGCGTCTGTGCCATATTCGAGTGCGTATTCGGCGCGTCGTGTGGCCCGCGGCAGCTTGCCGGGCTTGCGCACGAGCGTCAGACCGGCGCCGAGCGCGTACGCGAGCACCGAGCCGAACAGGAACCCGCGCGACTCGACCGCCACCACCTGGGTCGGCGCGAAGGGGCCGAGGCGGGCCGCGAGCCCGTCGATGACCGCCCTGAACCCGGCTGCGTCCGCGAGCAGCGGCGTCACGTCCTTGAAGACGATGCCGGGCTTCGGAAAATCCGGGACGTCCCGGACGAGGTCGAACCATGCGGGGGCGGTCATGTTCAACTCCTTGAATCCAAACGTTCGTTGCAATTGTTCACGATTCATTGTCGTCGCCCGCGAGCCGGGCGAGCGTCGCGTCCTCGACAGGGCCCGACATGTCGAGCCCGAGCGCGCTGACTGCGATCCAGCCCTGGCGCACCGCCTCGCAGTCGGTGCCGTCTAGGTGGTCGATGCGCGGGAAGGCGCCTCCGATCCAGAAGTAGGGCCGTCCGCGCGGGTCCTCGCGGAAGACGACCTCG
>SYAK01000261.1 GCA_005788935.1 Pseudomonadota bacterium | reverse complement strand
CGTCAGCCACGTCTTCAACTACGATCTGCCTCAGGATCCCGAGGACTACGTCCACCGCTGCGGACGCACGGCCCGCGCGGGCGCGTCGGGCATCGCCATCACCCTCGCCTGCGAGGAGACCGTCATGGGTCTCCCCGCGGTCGAGAAGCTGCGCGGGTCCCAGATCCCCGTCGCGCACGCGGAGGACGCCGACTTCATCCCGGATCGCGCGGGTCGCATGCCGCGCTTCTCGACGCCGTATTCGGGCTGGCCGCCGCCTGGCATCAAGGACGCAGGCGACGACGACGCGCCCGCCGCGCCCGCTCCCGCTCCCGCGCCCGCTCCTGCTCCTGCTCCTGCGCCAAAGGCAGCGGCCAAGCCGGCGCCTGCTCCGAAGCCGGCCCCGAAGCCTGCGGCGGCGAGCCCCGCACCGGCCGGTGACGGTGACGGTGACGGTGACGAGGGCGAGGACGAGGCCGAGGCCACCGCTGACGGCACGCCAGGCGACCCCGCCGCGAAGAAGCGCCGTCGTCGTCGTCGCCGCGGCGGCAAGGGTGCCGGCAGTACCGCGCCCGAGGCCAGCGAGGCCCCCGCTGGCGAGACCGGTGGTGGCGACGCCTGATCGCCGGGTGCTCCACCGCACCTGGCCAGGCAGCCATGCGGCCTGAAACCAGGTGTTTCACGTCGCATGAAACAGGCTGGTTCACGGCGGGTCTGGTCCCCCACTGCGTGGCCGAACCGGCCGTCAGCCGTGGGGACGCCAGCAGACCTTGACGACAAGGACGCCCGCGCGCTGTTGAAGGCGGACCCGCCACCCGTGGGTGTCCGCGATGCGGCGGGTGGTCATCAGTCCAAGGGGCGCGCCCAGCGTACGTTTGCCACCCGTGGTCGCGCGCCCAGGCGTCGTGAAGGGTCGGTCGATGGGGCGGTCGAACAGTCCGGGGCCGCGGCCTGTGACCTCGAGGCCGGCCGCGTCCGCCGCGACCTCGACCGAGGCGCCCACGTCGGCGAGCTTGAAGACGAAGCCCAGCGCGCTGCGGATGAACGCGTCGAAGAGCGTCGGATCGGCCTCGACTGTCGCGTCGCTGACCTGGAGCGACAACGCGACTCCGCGCGCCATGAGCGACGGCTGCATGGCCTCGACGCAGGTCGCGAGGGCCTGTGCGAGCCCGACCTGGCGCTTGAGCCCCGGCCGGGGGTCGACCCGCAGGCGCAGCAGGACGATCCAGGCGTCGATAAAGTCCCGGATTCGTTCTGACTCCTGCTCAAGCAGCGTCATCATGCGGGCACGTTCGTCAGGCGCCATGTCGGGCTCGCTCGCGAGGACCGCGATGAGCCCCTGCATGGCAGACAGCGGTGCGCGGAGGTCGTGGCGCAGTGCCCCGAGCTGACTCAGGTTTTGCAGGTGGAGCGCGTCCCGATGGCCCTCGAGCCGGACGAGGAGGCCGCCATCGGGCATGGCCTCGGCCGACCACGTCCCGCATGGGGCCTCGCCGAGCGATGGCAGGGGGCCGCACGCGAGCTCGCCGGGCTCGAACGCGCGCACCGAGGTGCCGTCCGCGAGCGTTGGCAGCAGGTGGGACAGGGACGCCCCCTCGGCTGGGGTCGACCTCCCGAGCAGCGCTCCGGCGCCGTCCGAGGCCAGCGTCACGTTCCCGCTTGTGTCCGTCACGAGGACGCCCTCCCGCAGTGCCCCCGCGAGGCGTTCGGTCCGCTCGGTGCGGGCGCCCTCCGCGATGAGGGCCGCGAGGAGGTTCCAGGGGGGGCTGCTGCGTGGGACCGGCTCTCGGGAGCGCAACACGAAGCCCCGAGGAGGATGGGACGGCCAGCGGAGCGCGATTGTGGTGGCATCGACCGGACCGTCGCGCGCCCCGTCGAGCGCGGCCGACAGCTCCGGGCCGGCCGGCTCTGGGCTGGCCGGCACGCCGTCTGGGGGCGACAGGACCCATGGTCCGGCGCCGCGGACAGCGACCACGGCGTACCATCCGTCGTCGGCGAGCGCGCGCGCCACCGCGAGGCCCACGCGCTGGAAGGCGGCCACAGGCTCAAGTCGGGTTTCGGACATGGTGATGCTCGCAGCGGGGGCGCGTCGGGCGAATCTTTCGTTGGGGTTGAACGCGCGGTCTCAGTTTGGCACGTTGGGACTTGATGAGACAAGGCTGGCGGGCGTCCGCCGTCAGCGGTCAGCATCCGTACGTCGTTGGGCACCGTCGAAGGTTCTGTAATGTGAATAAACATGTCCTCATCGTCGATGACGAGCCGACCTGGGTCACGCGTCTGACGCGCGAGCTGCGGCGTCGGGCCTGCGTCGTGACGGAGGTGTCCACCTCGGGCGAGGCAATCGCGCGGGTCCGAGGTGGCTTCGACGGCCTCGTGCTGCTCGCGTCCGACCTGCCCGACAGCGACACGGTCGCTGTCGTGGGGCAGCTGAAAGGGTTCGCCCCCGACGGCGAGCTCGTCCTCATGACGCGGCAGGGCATGGGCCCCGAGGACGCCGACCAGATGCCGTCCGGGCTTCGTGTCATCCCGAAGTCCGACGGCCCGCAGCGGCTCGCGACGTTGGCCCTCGAGGTCCTCGACGCGCGCGAGCGGGAGACTCCGGGGGAGCGCTCGGGCTCGCCGCTCCACACGCGGCATCGCTTCGCGAGCATCCTGACCCGTTCACCGCGCATGCGGCGGGTCTTCGAGATGCTCACCCAGGTCGTCGACTCGCGCGTCTCGGTGCTGATCGAGGGCGAGAGCGGGACGGGCAAGGAGCTTGTGGCGCGCGCCCTGCACCACGAGGGCCGCCGCGGTGACGCCCCGTTCGTCGCGGTCAACTGCGCTGGCATTCCGGACGCGCTCCTCGAGAGCGAGCTGTTCGGACACGAGCGCGGCGCCTTTACGGGCG
>SYAK01000026.1 GCA_005788935.1 Pseudomonadota bacterium | reverse complement strand
GTCGTGCGGCAGGTCTCGAGGTCTGGCACGGCCATGCGCCCGCACCGGACGTAGTAGCCGCAGAACATCTCGACCGTCTGCTCGCAGTACGTCGTCGCGTCGAGGCGGTCCGAGGGTGGGCTCGTGTCCGCGGTGTCGCTGTCATGCGGGAGCCCATCCACGCCCCCGAGGTCCTCGGAGCCGCCCGCGACGACCTCCTGCACCTCGCCCGCGACATCCAGGCCGCCGACGACCCCTCCGTTCGCGCCACCACACCCAGCGACCACCACAAGCGCGCCCAGACGCCACCCTCCGCCCCGAACCTGCCCGATGCTCATCGGCCCCCTCCGCGTGCGGCCCGCAGGCCAGCCTCCGTGACGCCGCCAGCTAGCACGGTTGTCCCCGTCCTGCCACGCCGGAGACGCCTGAGTGAGCGCTCATTCAGGGCGCGCGCACCCGCGTCAGAAGCGGTAGCCCAGCAGCACGCTCGAGCCCATCAGCATGCCGCGGTCGGGGCTATAGGCGGTGCCGTAGCCTGCTGGCAGCGGGAAGCGCGAGCGCGTGTCGGCGTAGCGCCAGCCTCCGACGAGGCGTCCCGGTCCGAGCGGCATCGACCCCTCGACGTCGAGCTGCCAGCCGAAGGCGAGGGTCTGGTGCGTCGGGTCGACCGCCCGACAGTCGGTGGTGCAGGCGTCTCCCCCGATCGTGAAGGCGCCGGTGCTCCATGCGAGCACAGCGTTCGCCGCCGCCGCGGCGGTGATGCGGACCGGGCCGATTTCGACGAGGTCGACCGCGAGGCCGAGCGCCAGCGGCAGACCGTCGACGGTCCAGTCGAAGCCGTAGACGCCGAAGTCCGGGTCCGAGGCCGCGCCGCGGGTGCCAGTCGAGGTCAGGCGGAACCAGCCGGCCTCGGCGAAGACTGAGAGCCGCCCGACGGGGTCGGGAAGGCGCAGCCGCGCATCTGCCAGCAGCCCGAAGGCGACCGTCCGGGTGGCGCGCGGGTCGTTCGCCTCGGTGGCCGAGCCGCGCCCGGTCAGCGCGGCGGGCACGAGCAGCTGGGCGCGGAGGCCACCCGAGAACAGGCCTCCGTCATCGGCGCGGGATGCGGGTGCGCATGCGAGCGTGATGGCGAGCGTCAGCCCGAGGGTCCACCCGGCCGCGCGCGAGGCGGGTCCGGTGTGGGCTGTCACGCAGGCGGCAGGTATCGGGTTGCGGGTCGTCATGGCCGCCTCCTCACTGCACCTGGAGGAGGGTCGTCAGAAACGTGCCGAACACGGTATTCTCGAGCGCCAGGCCGGCTGCGTCGACGAGCTCGGCGCCGAGGCTGTAGCCGTACTCGGTGTCGCCTTCGAGCGCCTCGGGCACGCAGACGAGCGTTTTGCCGCCGTCGTCGGCCCGCGTCGCCGCACACCCGACGGTGGCACCATCGGCCTCGCGCCAGAGGTCGAAGGCGTCTGCAAAGCTCGCGAGCTCGGCCGCCTGGTTCAGGTAGAAAGCGACCTCGAGCCCGCTGTGAAGGACCGTGGCGCTGTCGACAGGCGTTGCGCACAGGACCACAGGCGCGCCCGAGGCGGTCGTGAAGGCGCGCGTGACGTCGGCGAGGAGCCGGTTGCCACCCCGGTCGCGCAGCTGCGTCGTGGCGACCAGCGTGTGCGCGACGGAGCCCGCGAGGCGCGCCGTATCGCCCGCGAGGGCGCCCCAGGTCCGGGCGGGGCGCAGCGTGACCTCGGAGGGGGTGTCGACGGACACCGCGCAGCAGAGCGGCACGGCCTGGGTTTCGCCACAGGCCGTGGGAACGGCCCGGGTCAGGCTGAAGGCCGCGGAGGCCCCTGTCGCGCAGGCGGTCGCGACGTCAACCGGCTCGGAGAAGCGCGCGGTGAGCGCTGCGTCGAGCGCCACATCGGCACCCGACGGCGACATCGTGACGAGCGTCGGGCGGGTCGTCTCGACCGCGAACCGTGCCGTCCGTGCGCTGCCGAGCGGGGTGCCTGCGAGGTCCGCGATGGTCTCGGCGATGTTCAGCGTCAAGGTGCCCGCGGCGGCCGACAGCGGGGTCGTCCGCGGGCTTGGCGCGTTGCACGTGGTCGGGTCGGCGGGCGTCAGCGTCACGACCGCGCCGTTGACGGTCACGCAGCGCGGGATGGCCTGCCCCCCGTTGTCCCGCAGGACGAGGCCGGAGCTGGCGAGGGACGCGCGCACCGGCTCGCTGAAGGTGACGGTCACGCGCGTCGCGGCGGAGATCCCGGAGGTCGCCGCGCCGTCGAGGACGAGGTTCGCCGAAGCGCCCGCGTCCGTCGTGACAGCCACGCTCGTGACGGTGGGCGGGGTCGTCTCGACCTGGAAGTCTCTGACGACGTTGCCGATTGTGTAGGGGATCGTGTAAAGGTTGGCGATCAGCGCCATGCGCAGCGTCAGGCGGTAGTGCCCGGCCGCCGCGAGCGTGCTCGAGGGCTGGAAGCGGACGGCGTCGGGGGTCGCGTTGTCCGCGCCGAGGTCGACGTCGAAGCGCAGCGGCACGGTCTCGACGGGCACGCCGCCAGCGCCCGAGAGCCGCTGCAGCAGAATCGAGGCGGTGTCGGGGGCCGTCGTGCTGGTGAAGAACGTCGCTGGGATGAGGCGGTTGCGGTTGTTGGTCGACGAGGTCGCCGCGGTGAAGGTGAAGAACTGCTGTCCCGTGATGGCGACGCCGGCCGCGGGCGACAGGGTGGCGCCGGAGTCGGGCGCGCGGGCGTTGGTGGCCGGGGCCCCACCGACGGATGGATAGCGGCGCTCGTACGGGGTCGGCAGCGGGTTGCCGCGTGCGTCGAGGACGCCGCGGCCGATGGTCACGCTGACGGCGTTGCCCTCGGGGAAGGTCGGGACGGGCACGACGACCGCGGTGTATGGGGTCGCGGCGTTCAGCGCGAGGACGCTCGCGAGCGTCGTGCCCGCGGTCGTGTTGCGCACGATGACGTTCGACGTCGACACCGACGGCAGCCACACGTTGCGGGTAAAGGCCACGGAGACGGTGGAGGTCACGTTCATCGGGACGCCCTCGGGCGGGCTGACGTCGACGCCCCAGGGCGCGCTCGTCACGAAGTCGGCCGTGACGGCGCTCTCGAGCGTGCGTGCGTCGGCGTCGGTCAGCGTCTCGGCGATGCTCAGGCGCAGGCTCGCGCCGTACGGGTAGAAGTCGGTGGGCGGCGTCAGCAAGACGGTGCGGGCGTCGGGTGCAGTCAAGGTGACCCCACTGAGGGCGACGTCGTCTGCGGTGGAGGTTGTCCCCTGCGTGTTGATGATACGGAAGTGGGCCGGGTTCGTCAGTCGCCCAGCGCCGCTCGTGGCCATGTCCCGCGAGAAACGGATGCTGATCGTGGAGTTGACTGGCACGTCACTGGCGTTGCGGAAGTCGGCGTAGTCATCGGCGGTCTCGGTGGGCAGGGCCCCGAACGAGCTGATGCCGCTGATGAC
>SYAK01000260.1 GCA_005788935.1 Pseudomonadota bacterium | reverse complement strand
GGGAGGCGCTCTCCGAGCCGGTCTACCAGATCGTCGACGCGGTCAGGCACGCCCTCGAAGGCACCCCGCCCGAGCTCGCGGCCGACATCGTGGACAAGGGGATCGTGCTTGCGGGCGGCGGAGCGCTGCTGAAGAACCTCGACATCCTGATCCGCGAGGAGACGGGGCTCCCCGTCATGATCGCGGATGATCCCTCCTCGGCCGTGGTCCTCGGCAGCGGCAAGGCCCTCGACTCGCTGACGCTGCTCCGCGGGGTCGCCGTGCAGGGCTGACGATCATGGGAGAGCTCCTCGCGCGGCACAAGTCGGCCCTCATCGCGCTCACCGGGCTTATTCTCCCGCTGTTCCTGCTCTACACGCACGGGCGCCACCCGCGGCGCACCACGGTGGTGGAGGCCGGACTCATACGGCTCACCGCTCCGGTTCAGGCCGCCGCGGCGCAGGCGCTGTCAGGCGTGTCGGACCTGTGGTCGGGTTACGTCGCGCTCGTGTCGACCGCAGACGAGAACGCCACGCTGAAGGCGGAGAACGAGCGTGCCCGCCTCGGACTCACGCGGATGGCCGAGCTCGAGGCCGAGAACGAGCGGTTGCGCGAGATGCTCGACTTTCGCCGGACCCGGCGTGACCTCGTCCTCGCGGGGGCCCACGTCATCGGCAAGGACGTCTCGCCCTACGCCCGGGTGCTGCGCATCGCGGTCGACGCCGGCGCCGACCAGGGCGTGCGCGAGGGGATGCCGGTCATCGCGCCGACGGGGCTCGTGGGGCGCGTCGCGCGTCTCGCCGGGGGCTATGCCGAGGTCCTGCTGACGGTCGATGCGCAGAGCACCGTCAACGTGAAGAGCCGCGACAAGGGGGTGACCGGAACCGTGACGGGCACGGGGGCCGCGTCGAGCTATGTCTCGCGTTTCTCTTATCTGCACCGGTCGGAGGCGCTCGCGGTCGGTGACATCCTCGTGACCTCCGGGCATGATAAGGCGTTCCCGCCAGGGCTCGTCGTCGGCACGATCCGCTCGATCGAGGAGCGTCAGCGCGCCCTCGAGTACGAGCTGGAGGTCACGCCGTCCGTGAACTTCGCCGATCTCGAGCAGGTCTATGTGGTCGTCGGCGTGACCGGCGGCCCGCAGGCCAGCGACAGCGCTGAGCCAGCCGATGCCGCTGAAGGCGGGGCGGCGCCATGAGAGGCCTCACCTACCTGTTGCTCGCCTTCCTGCTGCTCGCTCTTGAGTCCCCGCTGCTGCATTCGGCGGGGGCGGTGCGCTATGCGCCGGATCTCGCGCTCGTCCTTGTCGTGCATCTCGGCCTCACGTCGCCGCTCGGCGGGGGGATGATGACGGTCCTCGGTGTCGGCCTCCTGCGGGACGCGTTCACCACCGGTACGCCGATCGGGCTCTTCATGGAGATCGCGGTCATCAACTTCCTTGTCTGCCAACGACTCGCGCGGCGCCTCGTCGTCCGAGGCCCGCTCGGCAGCATGGTGGTCGTCGGGGCGTTCGTGATCCTCTCGGCCATCCTCGAGATCCTGTTGTCGTTGATGTTCGTGCGCACCTTCACCGACGGCACCTCGGGGCCGGGCGCCATCCTCGTCGCGATGAGTCCGCAGGCGCTTGTCACCGCGCCCTTCGCGGCGTTCTTCTTCTGGCTGTTCGATCGCGTTGACGGCCTCGTCACGCGCAAGCAGGACTCGGTCTTCGGCTGACGACCGTCGCGGGCCTCCGGTCGTCGGGGGACCCAGGAATCAACCCGGAACACCATGCGCGACATCGAGTTTCACGACATGGACACGCGGCGGCGATTCGGTATCGCGGCCTTCCTGTTCAGCGTGTTTTTCGTCGTGCTCGTGGGGCGCCTCTTCCAGGTCCAGATCCTCGATGGCGACCAGTACCGCGAGCGCTCGCGCACGAGCTTCACGCGGGCCGAGCGCGTGCCGGCCCGACGCGGCGAGATCCGTGACCGAGCTGGCGTCGTGCTTGCACGCAACACGCCCACCTACGCGCTGCAGCTGCAGCCGCAGGAGCTGAAGGAGCCAGAGACACGCGCGGCCGTGCTTCGTCGCCTGATGCAGCTGCTCGAGTTGACCTGGGAGGAGGTCGAGGCCATCGAGTCCGCCCTCGCGGACGCTGTTGAGGGCGAGCGGGCGTGGCAGCCCGTGACGGCCGTCGATCGCCTCGTCGCCGAGAACTGCCCGCATGACGGCGCGCCGCTCGAGCTGGTGGCGGACCATGCGGCACCGCGTGAGGCTGACCATGCGCACGCCCTGTTCTGCCACGCCTGCGGGCTTCACCACGAGCCGCTCGAGGCGGGTGTAGACCGGTGCCCGCACGATGGGAGCCGGGTTGACCCCGCGGGAGACGCGAAACATGGGCCCGGGACGTGCGGCAAGTGCCGACGAAGCTTCGTCCGGGCGCCGGTCTGCCCGCATGACGGCAACCTGCTGACAGCCGTGCAGCGGAACTTGCTGTGTCCGACGTGCAAGCGTCGCTTCGTCAATCAGGTCGCGGTCTTGCGGGGAATCAAGGGGGAGCTGCCGGGGGTCCAGGTCGCGACGGGCCTGTTGCGCGAGTACCCACGCGGCTGGGACATGGCGCACGCAATCGGTTACATGAACCTCGTCAAGGCCGAGGAGCGCGAGGCGGCGCGTGGGGTTTACGCGCTCTCGGATCGTGTCGGGCGCTCGGGGCTCGAGCGGGCCCTCGAGAGCGTGCTGCGCGGAAAGTCCGGGCTCGCGCGCTATCTCAAGGGGAGCGAACGCGGGGTCTTGCGTGAGTATGTCGAGCCCGAGCATGGGCACGACGTCTGGCTGACCATCGACCATCGGCTGCAGCGGGCCGTGCGCGACGTGCTGCGCTACCAGCGGTCGGCGGCGGCCGTCGTGATGGAGCCAAATACCGGAGAAATTTTGGCAATTTACTCGCAGCCCGGCTTCGATCCGAACGCGTGGTCGGGTCGCTTGCAGCAGCGCGACTGGGATTCGGTTGCGTCCAACCCGTATGACCCACTCCTCAACAAGGGGATCACGGGGTATGCGCCTGGCTCGGTGTACAAGATCGTCACGTCGCTCGCGGGGTTGCGCGAGGGCATCGTCACGCCCGAGACCGTCCATCACTGCCCTGGCTATTACGAGTTCGGCGGGCGCCGCTTCGGCTGTCACCTGAAACACGGTCACGGTCCGGTCGATCTCGTGAAGGCGCTGAAGGGCTCATGTGACGTCTACTTCTACAAGGTCGCCGAGCAGCTCGGCATGGATCGCCTCGCGCGTTACGGGCGTCTCTTCGGGTATGGCGAGCTGTCGGGCGTCGAGCTCGCGGAGGCAACGGGCCTCGTCCCCACCCGCAAGTGGCATGAGGACCACACGGCCCTGGGCTTTCAGCCAGGCCTGACGCTGTCGGTGGGCATCGGGCAGGGGTCGCTGACCGCGAGCCCGCTGCAGGTCGCGCGGTCGTTCGCGGCGGTCGCCAACGGCGGCAAGCTCGTCAAGGCGCGCATCGTCGAACGCTACACCGACCGGCAAGGGCGCCTGGTGCAGCGCTTCCTGCCCGTCGTCGAGCGTGACCTCGGTCTCAGCCCGACCGAGCTTCAGACCATCCGTCAGGGCCTCATCGACGTCGTCAACGCTCCCGACGGCACCGCCAAGGACATCGCCGACCGTGACATCATCATCGCGGGCAAGACCGGCACGGCCGAGGCGGCGCAGAGCCGGCCTGGCGCCGACGAGGCGTTGTCGGCCTGGCTGAAGGCCGATCATGCGTGGTTCGCGATGTATGCCCCGGCCGCGGCCCCGGAGGTGGTCATCGTGGTCTTCCTCGAGCACGGTGGCTCAGGTGGACGCGACGCGTCTCCGCTCGCGCGGCGCATCTTCGACGCGTGGCGGCGCCTCGGCCTGTTCAAGGGGGCCTCGTCTGTCACCCCGGACGAGGTGGGTCTCGAGCCTCCGCCGGCCGCGGAACAGGGCGTGCCCGAGACCTCTGACCCCGGGGCGACCGACCCCGGTTCCGCGCCCGCCGCGAAAGGGGAGCAGGCGCCATGATCCTCGGACGTCCGAGAGACAGCCAGCCGAGCCGCTTCGCTGGCCTGCTCGACCCGTTGAACATCCTGGCGCTCGTGGCGCTGGTGGCGCTTGTCACGCTGTCGCTCGTCGGGCAGCGCGACGCGCAGGTGTATGGCGGCGGTGAGTTCTACGAGCGTCAGACCATCTGGGTCATGCTGAGCGGAAGCGTCTTCCTCCTCCTGATGGTGCTCGACATCCGGGTGGCGCAGCGCGCGAGCTACGTCTTCCTCGGGGTCGTGGTGGTGTTGCTCGCGTTGACGCTTGTCGTGGGTACCGAGGCGAACCACAGCCGCCGGTGGTTGCGCTTCGGGGCGATCAACGTGCAGGCCTCCGAATTCGCAAAGATCGCGGTCGCGCTGGCGCTTGCGCGCTTCCTGCATGAGCGCAAGGAGCGGGCCCCGGGCGAGAGCGAGTCGCGCCACAAGGGGCGCTACGGGTTGCGGGATCTTGTCTGGCCCTTCGTGATCATCAGCGCCCCGCTGCCGTTCATCCTGTTTCAGCCAGACCTCGGGACGTCGCTCATCGTGATGTTCGTCGGCGGCACGGTCATCGCCATCGAGGGCATCAAGCGGCGCGCTCTCGTGGCCCTGCTGCTCGGGACCCTCGTCCTGATTCCTGTCGCCTGGAAGCTCGACCTCATCCGGTTTTATCAGAAAGAGCGCGTCTTCAAGCTCATCAACGAGGACTGGGAGAAGCTCGACCCGGAGACGGGGGCGATCCTGACGTCCGCGTTGACGCAGAGTGAGCAGGGGGTCATCGCGATCGGCAATGGTGGGCTGACGGGGCAGGGGCTGCGCCTCGCAAACCCGGCGCGCATGCGAGGATTGCCTGAAATCCATACGGATTTCATCTCTGCGATGTTCGGCGAGGAGATCGGCTTCGTCGGGCTCGTCGTGATGCTGTTGCTGTACTGGTGGCTCACCATCTGGAGCCTGCGGACAGCCCTCGATGCGCGCGACCGCTTTGGGCGCCTCTACTGCGTCGGGGTCGCGGCGTTGATGGGTTGGCAGGTGTTCGTCAACGTGGGTATGGTGGCCGGGATCCTGCCGGTCGTGGGTGTCCCGCTGCCGTTCCTGTCGTATGGAGGGTCCGCCATGCTGATGAATCTCGCGGCCTTTGGGCTCGTCTTCAGTGTGGCGCTGCGTCGGGGTCGGACGTGAACCAAGCCTGTGCGGGTCTTCTCCTGACGCTTGTCGCGGGTCCGGGCTGCGGGCTCGCGGACGACCTCGCCGAGGAGCTCGGGAGCCCCTTTGGCCTCCCCGACGTGGACGTCCTCGGGCTCGAAGCCGACGCGATCGCGGGCGTCATCGCCGAGGTCATGGGTCGTTTCCGTGCGTACGCTGCGCTGCGTGACGCGATCCCGTTCGACGTCCTCACGGGCGGGACCTCATGCAGCACCCTCACGCAGCCCGACGCGACCACGGTCCGCGTCGACACGGACCTTGGTTGCGCCTTCGGAGCGGCGGGCGGCGGACAGGTGACCCTTGTCCAGGATGGTCGCGTCGTCGGGGCTTCGAACCTGCCGCGCTTCGCGCTGACCTACGCGGGCGCGGTCGCGGGCGGCCTGCGCGTGGACGGCACCGAGGTTATCGACCAGACGACCGACGGGGCGGCCGAGCACGACCTCGACCTCGTGCAGGACGACGCCGCCTGGCGATACGTGTTTCGAGCCAGCGACCTTGCGCCCGATACGCCCGCGTTCGATTACCTCGTCCCGAGTGCGTCAGGCAACGTCCCGGTTCGGATCACGAACCCAGAGACGATCGGTGGCTTCGCGACGGTCATCCTGTTCGGTCGGGATGGGCTCGTGCGTTGCGATCTGCGCAATTCGGACCCGGACCTTGGCGTCCGCGGCCGTTGCGACAACGGCGTCGTCTTCGGGCTTCCCTGACGTCACCCGGGGTGGCTTCAGGCCTTCGGGTAGAGGGCGTCGGCGCGCGCGAGCTCGGGCCCCATCTGGCCGAGCAACATCTTGCGCCACATGCGGAAGTCGGCGCGCAGGCTCCAGAGCGGGTGCTTGAACGTCGCGGGGCGGTTCTTCTCGAAGGCAAAGTGCCCTGTCCACGCGAAGCCATAGCCCGCGATGGGGAGGAGCGGCCACGCGAGCGGGTTCGGCGCCATCGCGAGGACGAGGGACGTGCCGATGAAGTGCAGCCTGCGGCACGTGGGGTCGCGATGCTCGGCGACGTAGTATGGCCAGAACTCTTCGTAACCCTTGAAGTCGCTTGCCATGAATCGCTCCTGTGGGGCGGCGGTCAGATGCCGAGGAAGTGTGCGGAGGTGAAGGCGCCCTTGAGGATGGCGGCCTTGAGGGTCTCGAAGTCCGCATGCATCTCGCGATCGGTGGCGAGGGTCTCGACCTCGGAGCGGACGCGCGCGAGGGCGGCCGCGACGCCACGACCAGGCGGGAGGCCGCGGAGTTCGATGCCGCGGGCTGCCACGGCCAGCTCGATCGCGAGCACCCAGCCACAGAGGTCTGCGGCCCGTGCGAGGGCGCGCGCCGCCATCATGCCCATCGAGACGTGGTCCTCCTTGTCGGCGGACGTCGGGATCGAGTCGACGCTGCGCGGGTTCGCGAGGTTCTTCAGCTCACTGACGAGCGCGGCAGCCGTCACCTGCGCCATCATGAAGCCGCTTCCGAGCCCGGGTTCGGCCGCGAGAAAGGCCGGGAGGCCGCGGCTGCGGGCGGGGTCGATGAGGTAGGCGATGCGACGTTCGGAGATAGACGCGAGGTCCGCGAGCGCCATGACGCCGACGTCGCACGCGGCCGCGACCGGCTGCCCGTGAAAGTTCCCGTTCGAGACGATGCGGCCATCGGGGAAGACGAGCGGGTTGTCGGTCGCAGCGTTGAGCTCGATGCCGACCATGCGGCTCGCGAACGTGACGAGGTCGCGGGCCGAGCCGTGGACCTGCGGCATGCAGCGGACGGAGTAGGCGTCTTGAACTTCGTCGCAATCCGCGTGCGAGGCGTTGATGACGCTGTCGGCGAGCAGGGCCCGCAGGTTGTCGGAGGTCACCCGCGCCCCGGGGTGCGGACGTGCGTCGACGATGGCCGGATCGAAGGGCGCGGTCGAGCCCTTGATGGCCTCGACCGTCATGGCCCCGGCCACGTCGGCGGCCTCGAGCAGGTTGTGGGCGGCGTTGAAGGCGAGGGCGCCGATCGCGGTCATCGACGCCGTCCCGTTGATGAGCGACAGCCCCTCCTTCGGGGCGGGCACGATCGGCGTCAGCTTCGCGCGTCGGAGCGCCTCGGCGCCCGACAGGACCTGTCCCTCGAACTCGGCCCGGCCTTCGCCGATGAGCACGAGCGCCAGGTGGGCGAGTGGGGCCAGGTCACCGCAGGCGCCGACCGAGCCGAGCGCCGGGATGAGCGGGTGGACACGGGCGTTCAGCAGGTCGAGGATGGCCTCGACGACCAGCGGGCGGACCCCGGACCAGCCAAGGGCCAGGACTTGCGCCCGTAGCAGCATCATCGCGCGGACCGCCTCGGTCGGGACCAGCTCGCCAACGCCGACCGCGTGGCTGCGGATGAGGTTCAGCTGCAGCTGCACGAGCTGCTCGTCCGAGACACGCACCTCGGCGAGGGCCCCAAACCCGGTATTGATCCCGTAGGTTGCCGGCGCGTCCTGCACGAGGCGTGCGTGCACGGCCGATGCGGCCCGTGTCAGGGCGGCCCGCCCGGTCGGACCGAGGATGGCGCGACGCCCATCGCGGGCGACGCTGACGACATCCGTGATCTCAAAAGGCTGTCCGACTTCGAGCGGGGCGTGCGCGGTGTCCGTCATGCGCGGCATCTAAGGGATCCCGGCGCGCAACGCAAGCGCGGCAGCCCGCCCCGCCTACTCGGGGACGCGGTCGTTGACGTGGCTACCTGGGCGAGCGTGTCGGGCGTCGGGGCGGATGGGCTTGGAAATCCCCGGGCAGGACGGTGCCGCAACGTTTCCGTGTGTGACGTTGCAGCCTGCGATCGGCGCGCACAGGCCGCCGTGCGAGGCGCAAGTGTCGTCCCGCGACAGGCGAACCGATGGAAAAATCGGTTTCAAATCGGCGCGCGGTTGTTTCAATGTGAAACACGTTGTTTCAGCGGTACGCATGCGAGGCGCCTGTCGGCACGGGTCCGTGAGGCACGACAGGGCGCGGGCGCTGCGTTAGGCTCGGGCCATGGTGAGCGGGTCGACACGGGTTCAGCGACGATGGCCCTCGAATTTCCGTGGGTGGTCGGCGGTCCAGGGGGGCGGCCGATGAGCGCAGGCCCGGGACGCGGCCGCATGC
>SYAK01000025.1 GCA_005788935.1 Pseudomonadota bacterium | reverse complement strand
GGTCCAGGCCTGGGTCGCGCAGTCGCGCAGCTGCCAGCCAGCGACGTCGACGGGTGCGCTGCCCGGGTTGTACAACTCAACCCACTCCTGGTTGACGTCACTGCCCATCGGGTCGGCCATGATTTCGTTGATGATGACGGCCCGTGTGCCCGTCGCGTCTGCGGGGGCCTGGCACTCGTTGGGGATGCACTTCGAGAGGCCGGTCGTGAGGCCCGCGGAGGCGACGACGACGTCTTCGGCCTCGCGCGGCTCGATCTTGTGATTGCCGAAGCTGAAGTTCAGCGGCCCGGTGATGGACGTGAACTGGTCACCGAGGCGGGCGTCCCAGCGGTAGGCCATGTCGTCGATGCGCAGGCCGCCGCCGACCTCGAACTCCCCGAACTCGAAGGGGCAATCCGGCTTCGTGTGGGTCGTGGCGACATCGACGACGCGGACGAGGACCGACTCCATCATCTCGGCGAGCGGGCCGTTCGTCGCGAGGTGCAGCGGGTGCAGGGCCTCGTACGGCAGCGGCACGTCGACCTCGTCGCGAACGGTCAGCGTCTCGAGATAGACCTGGGTGTTTTCAAAGAACTCCGAATAGTTTCCGGTGATGTCGACCAGCTGCCCGGGCTTCGTCTCATCCTTGTAGTCGCCGTGGGCGAAGATGGTGATGCCGCTGTACGGGCCGCCGCGCGGGTCCTGAGCGAAGAAGGTGTCGCCGAAGTTCGCCGTGATGACGAGGCCCTTCAGCTCGACCGCGACGCCGGGCGTCCCCTCGGGCTCCGGGCTGATGTGGTCGGGGCAGGCGGGGTCCTGCAGGTCGAAGACGTTCACGTCGCCGCCGACGGGGCTGCAGTTGCCGGGGTCGGGCGCCACATCGACGGGCGGGATCGGGTCGACGGGCGGCGTCGCAGTGTCGGGGCCCGCGTCCGGGATGTCGTCCGTGCTGGCCGTGGCGTCGTCCGCGTCGGCTTCGACCGCGTCGTCGGGGGACTCGGCGTCGTCTGGGGACGCGTCGGCAGAAGCGTCGTCGTCGGGCGTCGCGCCGTCGGTCGTGGCGATGGTATCGCCTGCGACGCGCGGCGCGCCATCATCGGCGCAGCCTGCGATGGAAGGAGCGACGGAAGCGACGAGCGCGAGGATGCGGGCAGAGGGACGCGTCATGGTGGGGCGCCTTGGATTGGGGGCGCGGCAAGCTGCCTGTGGCGGCTGCTCCGAGTCAAGAGCCACGTCGGAGAAATCGGCGTGACGGGCGGGGGCCGACGCATGCGAAGTCGGCACTTGCGCTCGGGGCGGAGGCTCGCCTAAACCGGCGTGGCGGCTGGCGCGGTTCGGCGCACGTCCGCGGATATGCAAGCGACAGGGGGCGGGACCATGACGGCGGAACGACTCACGACGGCGCTCTACGATGAACACGTCAAGCTTGGCGCGCGCATCGTCGAATTCGCGGGCTGGCAGATGCCGGTCCAGTACGACGGGATGCTGGCTGAACATCACCGCGTCCGGAAAGAGGTCGGCCTGTTCGACGTCTCGCACATGGGCGAGGTGCGCGTGACCGGGCCCGAGGCGCTCGCGGCCGTAAACCGCCTCATCACGAACGACCTGAACCGCATCGCCGACGGGCGTGCGCTTTATACGGCGCTCTGTGCGCCTGATGGCACCATTGTCGACGACCTCATCGTCTACCGGCTGAGCACGCAAGAGATCTTCATCTGCGTCAACGCCTCGAACCGCCACGGCGACGTCGCCCACATGCGGGCGCACCTGTCGGGCGATGCGACGCTCGTCGACGAGAGTGACAGCTGGAGCCAGATCGCCGTCCAGGGCCCGAACGCGCCGACCCTCATCGGGCGCGTGCTCGGCGATGCGGCAGCGGCGCTGAAGCCATTCCGCATGATGCGCGCGGCCTTCGGCGGCGGCGAGGTCCTGTTCGCGACGACAGGCTACACCGGGGCGCCTGGCGGCGAGATCTACGTGCCGAACGCGCTCGCGGCCGAGCTGTGGCGGGCGCTGCTCGCAGCGGGCGGCGACCTCGGCGTCGGGCCGGCCGGGCTTGGCGCCCGCGACACGTTGCGCCTCGAGATGGGCTACTGCCTGTACGGCAACGACATCGACCGGACCACCACGCCGCTCGAGGCCGGGCTCGGCTGGGTCACGCGGCTCGACAAGCCGGCGTTCGTCGGGCGCGAGGCCCTCGTTGCACAGGCTGCGACGGGGCTCGGGCGGCGCCTCGTGGGCCTCGAGGTCGGCGACCGCGGCATCCCGCGCCACGGCTACCCGGTGCTCGCCGACGGCCGCGAGGTCGGCGTCGTGACGTCGGGCACGCTGTCGCCATCAACGGGCCGCGGCATCGCGCTCGCGTACGTCTCGACCGAGGTGGTCGGTCAGGCTGGTGTTCCGGGAGAGCCGGGTGTGGCGCTCGAGGTCGATTGCCGCGGCAAGGCGAAGCCGGCGCGGGTCGTCGCGTTGCCCTTTCTCAAGGGCTGAGGCACGGGACGGGCTGGCGCGAGGCGGGCCGCGGTGGTATCCTCGCGCCATGAAGCTGACCATTCTGGGCTCTTCGGACGCCTTCAACAGCGCGGGGCGCTGCCACGCATCCTACCTCGTCGACGGTGAGGGTCTGCCGACGGTCGCCGTGGACTTCGGCGCGACCTCGCTGCTCGCGCTGCACCGGGCCGGGATGCGCGCGACGGCGCTCGACGCGGTGCTCATCACGCATCTCCACGGCGACCACTTCGGCGGGCTGCCGTTCCTGCTGCTCGACGGCATGTACTCGGACCGCCGCACGGCCCCGCTCACGCTCATCGGGCCTGTCGGGCTGACAGAGCGGCTCGGGCGCCTGTTCAGCGCGCTCTACCCCGACATCTGGGAGCGGCCGCGTCCTTTCGAGCTGCGCATCCACGAGCTGGGGGCTGGCGAGTCTTGCCTGTTGGAGGGGCTTCGGGTCGAGGCCTTCGCCGCGTCCCACATGGAACCGCCGGACTTCCCGCTGTGTTTCAGGGTCGCCGCCGAGCGTCCCGGGGGCGCCACGCGGGTGCTCGCGTTCTCGGGCGACACCGAGCCTTGCGACGGCCTGCGGGCGGCCGCCACGGGAGCGGATCTGCTGGTCGCCGAGTGTTCGGGGCTCGCGCCGCCGTGCGGGCGGCACATCACGTGGCTCGACTGGCGGCGCCTCTTCGCCGAGCTGCTCGAGGTGGCCCGCGTCCCGCGGGTCGTGCTGTCCCACCTCGACCGTGAGGTCCGGGCGCGCGCCGACGAGCTTCGCTGCGACATCCCGACTGGCGTCGAGGTGACCTTCGCGGACGACGGGCTCGCCTTCGACGTCTGAACAGGCCCTGCGCGGGCCCTTGCATGAAGGCCACGCGGGTCGCCGGGTCGCGGCAGCCCCGACGGCGCGCCTCAGGCTCGACGGCGCGCGCTGGCGGCTGCGAGCAGGCCAGACAGGCCGAGGAGCAGGCCGGTCGCACCGCCGCTGGCACATCCACCCGCGCCGCCGGTCCGGGTCACGCCGTCCACCTCGGCGCCACCCCCGGTCGCGGCGTCCACCTCGGCCGGGGCCGCGTCAGCGTCAGCGTCGGCCTCGGGCGTCGCGTCAGGGCCTGGCTCGCCTGGCACGCAGTCGCCAGCGGCACAGGTCAGGCCGCGGTCGGCGCAGTCGATGCGCGTCGTCGTCTTGCAGCCGGCCTCGGGCTCGTTGCAGAGCCAGGCGACGGTCCCGTCACAGCCAATCTCGCCGGGGGTGCAGTCCGAGCAGTCCTCGCGGCAGGTGCCGGCCACGCAGCCGACGCCATCCGCGCACGCGCCGCACGATCCGCCGCAGCCGTCGTCCCCGCATGTCCGGCCGTCGCAGGCGGGCTCGCTGCCGCCGCAGGTGATGGGGAAGGTGCCGCTCGGCTCGGCGCCCGCGGTGTCGCAGTCGTAATAGCCGCCGCGCCCGTTCCAGCCGCAGCCGGTGTTCTGGCAGTCGTACTTCACGAGCTGTCCGTTCTCGCATGAGACGACGTCGCCCGCGTCGCAGCAGCCCTCGTAGCCGACACCCTCGCAGGGGTCCGCGCAGCCGTCGTTCTCGCAGTCGTTGCAACTGCAGAGCCAGGCCGGGCCAAAGCAGGTCGACGTGCCCTCGCCCTCGCAGGCGCCTTCGCGGCCACCCTCGGGGGCGACACAGCTGCCGCCCGTGCACGTGCCGTCGGCGATCCAGAGGCCTGGCGGGAGGTCCGGGATGGTGCGCGTGATGCAATGGATTGCGCCGGAGTAAAACGAGAGATTGGTCGCGTCGATGGCGACGTGCGTCATGTCGGGCAGGACGCGCTCCCACGTGGCCTGCGCCTCCTCGCGAGCGGCCGCCCACGGGGCGTGGTCGCTCATCGGCCACAGGTTCACCCCGTTGAAGAAGGTCGAGTTGATGAACGTGAACGGGACCTGGCCGAGGCCCTGCATCGTGCGATGGCCGGGCATGACGAGGCGCTCGACCGTGTAGCCTTCGCCGTTCGGGCGGACGTAGCTCTCGAGAAAGGCCGCGTTCTCGTCGAGGAGGTCGGCGTTCTGGCGCTGGAACTGGTTGGCGAACGGGGCCCGGTACTCGCCGAGAAGGATGCGGGCGTCGTCGAGCAGCTTGAAGTACATGTCGAGGTGCCCGGTGCCGTCGTCGGTCACGCTGTGGGTGATGACGAGGTCCTTGCAGCCGGTGTAGGCTGCCAGGGTCTCGCGCATGGCGACGGCGTACTTCTGCTGCTGCATCGCGGTCAGGTCGAGGCGCAGGATGGATTCGTCGCAGCCGCGCCCGGCGCGGTCGAGGCAGCTCATGTTGAAGAGCTGGCGCGAGCTGGTGAAGCAGACGCCGTCGCTGCTCGCCTGAAACGTCCCGCCCTCGGTGTCGAGCGGCATCCGGTAGGTCGTGGCCGGGCCCTCGGCGCCGAAGCCGGTCGCGAGGTCGCGCCCGAGGGCAGTCGGGATGCCGTCATCGAGCGGGCGGTCGAAGTAGTAGCGAAAATCGGCAAAGGCGAACGTGTTGGTCACGCTGTCGATGAGCGGCAGCGGGGAGAAGTCGATGAGCCAGATCGACTCGAAGGCCATGCGGTGGAAACGAATCCGGCTGCCAAAGAGCGCCTCGTCCACACCCGCGGCCTTGAGTCGCCGCTTGAGGCCACTCTCGGCGCCCGCCGTGTTGACGGCCACCCAGACCTCGCCCGCTGGGTGGGAGGCGCGGACGATCTCGACCACGGTGGCGGTGGCGTTCTCGTCGTTCAGGAAGTCGGCTGGGAAGGCGAGGCTGATGGCGCGCATCGGCTCCCACTCGGTCATCGGCCGGATCGTCGCGATGTTGGCGGGCGGCGCGGTGACGGCGTAGTTCTCGAGGGCCGCCATGCGGTCGCTGTGGACGCTCTTTCCGACAAGGCCGGGGGCTGGGTGGCGGAAGGCGTGCAGGATGGCCGGATCAGGCACAAAGACGTCGAGATCGGCCACCGTCGGAGGTGTGACGAGGTCAGCGGCGAGCGGCAGCTCCGGGGCGGAGGGCGCGGCCGAGGGGCGCTCGAAGGCTGGCGGGGTCGCTGGCTCCGGGACCGCATCACACGCGGCGACCAGTGGGGCGGAGGCGCCGAGAGCGGCAACGAGGAGGTGGCGGGAGAGGCGCATCGGCGGGTCCTTCGGAGCGGGAACCCCGAGCCTACGCCCACGAGCGGGCTGGAGCCAGCGAAACGACGCTATTCCTGTGTCAGCAGCAGCGACACGCGCCGGTTCTTCGAACGCCCCTCGACGGAGTCGTTGCCGGCCACAGGCTTGGTGTCCGCATAACCGACTGCCTTCAGGCGACGGTCGTCGATGCTCTGGCTGATAAGGTGACGCACGACCGACGATGCGCGGGCGGCCGAGAGCTCCCAGTTTGACGGATACTGCAGCGTGGCGATCGGCATGTTGTCGGTGTGCCCCTCGACGGTGACCGGAAAGCGACCGGACATCAGGAGCCTCAGCAGCGAGTCGAGGACCACGGCCCCCTCGGGCTTGAGCTTGGCGCTGCCTGGCGCGAAGAGGATCTTGTCGGAGATGGCGAGCTGGACGCCGCCCTCGACGTGGGTGACCTGTACGTCATTGCCGAGGTGTCCTACTGGAAACTTGAAGGGGGGCGGGCTCAGGTCGACCTGCTTCTTCAGCTTGACGATTTCCTTTTCGGCGACGGCGACCTTCTTCTCGGCGGCGACGAGCGCGGCCTCGGTCTTCGCCACGCCCTCGGGGTCGATGGCGTCGGTCTTCAACTGCATGCGCGCCATCAGCGCGATGAACAGCGTCAGCAGCAGCGTGAAGACGTCGACGAACGAGACGGCCCACTCGTCGCCCTCTTCCGGAGGGGCCGGCTCGAGGGCGACGCCCTTCTTCTTCTCGCCGACCGCCTGAATGCGCATCTGGACCGCGAGCGCCTCGGGGCTCGGGCCGTCGCTGTCTGCCGCGGGCTTTCCAGCTCGTGGTTTGCTGCGGGTCCTCGGCGTATTGCCGGGCTTCTCGGGTGCGCCTCCTGGGCGGACGATGCGTGGCGGGAGCGTGCGCGGCGAGTCGGAGGCCGCGAGCCCGCTCTCGGGTCGGGCGAGGACGCGTGAGGCCGCGGGTTCTGCGGCGAGGCCCTCGGGACTCAGGACGAGGCGTGACTCGGCGGGCTCGTCGGGGGCGCGCTGCGGGCGTTCGAGGACTCGGGATTCGGCGCGCAGGGCCTGGGCCCGGGCTTCCCGAGTGGCGCGGTCGGCCGGGCTCTCGGGGGCGAGCGCTGCGGCCGGGATGGCGGACAGCGTCGGGCGTGCCGGGCGGTTGCCGCCGGGGCGGTCCTTGCCACGCCACGTCCGCGGGCTGTCTCCACGAGACTCGGCGCGGGCACCCGCCCCCGTGTCGGGAGGTGGCGCTGGCGGCGGGGCGTCGGAGCCGCCGCCGGGCATCGGAGGGGGCGAGGCCACGTCAGCGAATCCCGCGGCCGATGCCGCCGCCCATGCCACCCTTGTCCCGGATGTCGTCGTCGTGGT
>SYAK01000259.1 GCA_005788935.1 Pseudomonadota bacterium | reverse complement strand
GGAACAAGCGCTGAGAGCGAGGTGCAAACGGCGCTGGTGTGGTTTGCCGCGGGGTTCTTCATCTTGGTCGGCGTGTTGCTGTCGTTCGTCGCTTGGCGGGACCGCCGTGCGCGTTGCCGCGGGGAGGTGTCATGACGACGACCTTCAGCTTGAATGTGACGCGCCGCGAGGAGTCGCTGATCCACTGTGGTGATGTCCGCAACCTGCCGGACATCCCGCAACTGAAGCCGGTTTCTGTGTTACCGGTGCTCGATGCCGGTGCCTTCGCCGCCCATCGGCCGCGCATCGAAGCCGTGACGCTGCGCTTCGGCAGTGAGGTTCTGGATCCGCTCATCCTGCCGGGTGGCGAAGGCGTGAAGGATCTCGCCGGCTTCCCCGCCTTGGTGACAGCCGCCCTCGCGCGCCGGCCCGGCGTCCGTCGCTGAGGCCCGCGCCAGGCGCACGTCAGGGCAGCGGCGGGGCGGCGTGCAGCGCGTCGATGAGCGCGTCGAAGCCGACCCAGCGGGCCTTTCCTGTCGCCACCCAGCGCGTCCGGATACCCTCGAAGAGGGTGCGGAAGACCGCCTGATCCGGGCGCGTGCCCCAACTCGCGACCATCACGAAGCTGTGGCGTTTGCCGGGCTTCCGGGCGTCGACGGTCGCCTCGATCTCCGCGAGGACAGCCGTCGCGTCGTCGTCGTCGTAGGCGCAGTGGGTCGGCGAGACGGTGCCCGCGGCCGCCTCGGAGGCGCAGTTGATGGCCCCTGACGTCGGGATGAGCAGCAGCCCGTCGGCCGCGGGCGTCGTCCAGTCGGCCCCCGAGCGCGCGTGCCAGGCCGACATCTGTCCCTCGAGGGTGCCTGGCCACGCGTCATGGCACTGCGACGGGTTCGCGCAGTCCGAGGCGTCGCCCGGTTCCGACAACGATTTCAGGCAATAGTCGACCATCGCCGTCGCCGCCTGGAAGCCGGCCTCCCGCGAGGCCTGCACCCAGTCGACGGTCGAGCAGATGTTCGAGACGTGGCGGACCGTGACACCGAGCGAGCGGATGCGCGCCGCTTGCCGATTCAGCTCCGCCACCATGTCGTCGAGGGTGTAGTCCGGGTCGCTCGGGACGTATCCGACGCCGTTGGCGTGCAGCCCGATGACGTCGCCGCGTGCTTCAAGCTCTTGCAGGATGTTGACGTTAAACGCGATGCTCCTGGCCACGATTTCGGCGGCGTCCCACGTCGGGACGGCGCCGTATTCCGCGAAGAGGTCCGACAGCGTTCGAATCTCGCGAATGTAACGGTCGAAGGCGGCCCGGTCGCTGACGAGCTGGGCACCCTCGAGGTGCCACGTAAAGGCGAGCTGCAGCGGCTCGAGGGGGGGCGACGTCGCCGCGTCGGACGTCGCCGCGTCGGCCCGCACGGTGTCCGGGTTGGACGTGGCATCGTGCGGCCCGTCGTGCGGCGCCTCGACGTCCGCGCCTCCCGTTTCGCTGGCGACGTCTGGCGTGGTGTCCGAGGGCGTCGCGTCGACGGCCGCCGCAGTCTCCGCCCGATGCCCGCCCCCGCAGGCCCCGAGACCTTCGCAGGTCGCGAGGACCCAGGCCGCCAGCCTCCTGCCTTGTCGCATGCCGCCTCCGTCAGGACACCTGCCTGCCTCAGGGTCTCGGACCTCGGACGCGCCGTCAAGTCATCGAGGCGACTCGAGGCATGGTGCCCCGGGTGGCGTCCTTGGGCGCGGGTCGTTCGGCAGACGGGCGTCACCCTCTGCGGACTCGCTGGCGCGCCCGGTGGATGGGGCAGGGGGCGTGGTTGGCACGACGCTCGCGAGCGGTCGCCGCGCGCGAGGTACGTTCCCCCTCGCTCCGCGGCGCTGGCGGTGCTAGGGCTCCCTCGTCCGTCGCACCCTGGAGAGACCGCACCATGGCCATCGACGCCCTCGCCGAAGAGCTGTACGGCTTCCTGCTCGCCTCCGAGGGGCCAGTCCTCCTGCGGCGCCGCTCGCTTGACTCCGTCCGACAGGAGCTGGTCGAGGCCGCCGAACGCCTCAGTGTCCGCTTCGCCGATGAGCGCGAGCGGGTCGCGGCGCGTGTCCGTGAACGCATCGACGAGGCCGTGACCTCGCTCCGCGCGATGGCCGACGAGTTCCGTGCCACCCACCCGGCCCTCGACCGCCTCGAGCGCCACTGGCAAGGGCTCGGCGTGTCCTACGAGGCCCTCCGCGCCCACCTCCGCAAGGTCCGCGACGAGCTGCCCGAGGCCGCCCGTCTCGCCGCGCTGAAGCCGAGAAACTACGCCCGCAATGTCTTCCACGTGCTGATGGCGCTGACCGGCGTCTTGCTCTACCAGCTCGTCCTCGAGCGCCCGGCCGTCATCGCCGTCACGGGCGGTCTTGTCGCCCTGATGCTTACGATGGAGGTCATGCGCCGCCTCTCGGAGCGCTGGAACCAGCGCTTCGTCAACGACGCCTTCCGTCACATCTCGCGCCCGGGCGAGGCCCACCAGGTGCCGGCCGCGACGTGGTACGGACTCGCCATCTTCCTCGGCGCCATGCTCTTCCCGAAGCCCGCGCTGTTGCTCGGCGCGCTGGCACTCGGCTTCGGCGACCCGGCGGCCCAGATCATCGGCAAGCGCTGGGGGCGCCGCAAGCTGCTCGGCCAGAAGAGCGTCGCCGGGGCCCTCGGCTTCGTCGGGACCGTGACCTGTGTCTCCGTCGTCTACCTGCTGCTGACGCTCCCGTCGGGCCACGCCCTGCTCGCGCCGCTCCCGCTCCTCGGTCTGTCGCTGCTCGTCGCGGTCGTGGGTGGAGCGGCCGAGGTCCTGAGCGGGCGGCTCGATGACAACTTCACGATCCCCATGGCGGCTGGGCTCGCGGCGACCCCGTTCTTCACCTGACCGCGGCCCTGGCGCCGTTAAGATCGCGGCCCGCGAAGACCTGTGCTAGCTCTCGCGTGCCCACCGACCGGAGCTCAGCCCATGACGGACGCCCGCCCCCACAACTTCAGCCCTGGCCCCTCCATCCTGCCCCTGACCGTCCTCGAGCAGGCGGCCTCGGCGCTCGTCAGCCTGCCAGAGGCCCGCGGCCTGTCGGTCGCCGAGATCAGCCACCGCGGGCCAGTCTTCGAGGCCCTCCTCGCCGAGACCCGCGAGCGCCTGCGGCGGCTGCTCGCGATCCCCGAGACCCACGAGATCCTCTTTCTGCAAGGCGGCGCCCGCGGGCAGTTCGCGCAGCTCGCGCTCAACTGGCTGACGCCGGGTCGATGTGCCGCCTACGTCGACACGGGCGTCTGGGCGAAGGCCGCCTTCGACGAGGCGAAGACCGTTGGTGACGCCCGCCTCCTCGCGAGCGGCAAGGACACCGACTACCGCGTCCTGCCAGACGTCTCGGGACACCCGATGCCCGACACCGCGGCCTATGTACATACGACCTCCAATAACACCATTTATGGTACGCAGTGGCCGCTGCTCCCCGACTTCGGGTCGACGCCGCACCTCTGCGATATGAGCTCCGACATCCTGTCGCGCCCGGTCGATGTCTCGCGCTTCGCGATGATCTACGCGGGCGCCCAGAAGAACGCGGGGCTCGCCGGCCTCACCCTCGTCATCCTCGACCGCGCCTTCATGGAGGCGGCCCGACGCGATATCCCGAGCATCTGGCAATACCGCGTCCAGGCGGCCAACGACTCGATGTACAACACGCCGCCGACCTTCGCGATCTACGTGAACTTGCTCGTCTGCCGCTGGCTCGAGGAGCTCGGTGGTCTGAACGCCATGGCGGCCATCAACGCCGAGAAAGCCCGCCGCGTCTACACCGCCCTCGATGGTTCGGGCGGGTTCTATCGGGCGTCGGTCTCCGAGGTCGCCCACCGGTCCCGCATGAACGTCTGCTGGCGGCTCCCGACCGAGGCCCTCGAGAAGACCTTCGCCGCCGAGGCCGAGGCGGCTGGCCTCTCGCAGCTGAAGGGCCATCGCATCGCGGGCGGGCTCCGCGCGTCGCTCTACAACGCGCTGCCGCTTCACTCCGTCGACGCGCTCGTCGGCTTCATGGGCGACTTCCAGGCGCGCCACGGATGACCGCGTCCGGGCGTCCCCGGGCGTCCACGGGCAGCGGCGCGCCCCTGCCGGTCTCGGACGCGCTTCCAGGCCTCGCGGAGGCGCTGCGGGCCTGTGGACGTGCGGTGCTAGTGGCCCCGCCAGGCTCTGGCAAGACGACGGTCGTCCCGCCGTGGCTCGTCGCGAGCGGGCTCGCCGGGGATGGCGAAGTGGTCGTGCTCCAGCCAAGGCGCGTGGCGGCCCGCAGCGTGGCGACCTTCCTCGCGGAACAGCGCGGCGAGCGGCCAGGCGATTTCATTGGCTACCAGGTCCGCCTCGAGAAGCGGGTCTCGGCGAAGACCCGCGTCCGCATCGTGACCGAGGGCATCCTGACCGCCTGGCTGCAGCGTGATCCGTCCCTCGAGGGGGTCGGGTGCGTGGTGCTCGACGAGTTCCACGAGCGCAGTGTCCACGCGGACCTCGGCCTCGCGTTGCTCCGCGAGGTG
>SYAK01000024.1 GCA_005788935.1 Pseudomonadota bacterium | reverse complement strand
GTCGACGACCTCGTCGAGGGGCTCGTCCGCATGATGGACCAGGACGACCACGTCGGCCCCTTCAACCTCGGTAACCCACACGAGTTCACCATCCGTGAGCTCGCCGAGAAGGTCGTCGCGATGACCGGCACGCGGTCGCGCATCGTCTACCGGCCCCTGCCGTCCGACGACCCGACCCAGCGCCGACCCGATATCACGAAGGCGCGTACCCATCTCGGCTGGGAGCCCACCATCTCCCTCGACGAGGGGCTCGCGCGCGCCATCGCCTGGTTCGACCGCTCGGGCTGAGCCGCTGGCGCGCGTCTTGCAAAACCTCCGGTCACGAACGACCGCAGCCGGAGGTTCACACCATGAAGCTGGAGACCCGCGCCGAGACTCCCCGCCCGCTCTCTCGGCCACAGCCACGCGAGCGCATCCGCCTCGAGGTGCGGACCCCCGGAGGCCACCGCGCCTGGACTGTCGGGCCTGATGGCTTGGCCCCGGCCCTCGCGGAGTCCACCGGGCGACCAGACGTCGTGCTCGTCGGTGAGGAGGTCGCGCTCGCCGCCGTCCTCGGCGGGTTCCTGACGCCGCTGTCGGCGGCCCGCGAGGGGCAGCTGAAGGTCCTCGGTGAACACGAGACCCTCGTGCGTCTGGGGCAGCTGCTCTCGGGGGCGCTGGTCGCCTGACCCGACCCCACTGGGTACGTTCGCCCGGGCCTGGACGAACGTGCACGGAGACGGCGCCAGTGGCCGCCCGCTCCCTCTGGCTCCGCTCCGCGGGCAATCACCGCTGGGTCCCGTAGGACTCGGCCTTGCGGGCCTTGATGTAATCCCGGCGACGCTCGTGACTCGTGCGCGCCGCCCCGAGCTCACCGCGGGCTGCCTCGAAGCCCTGAATCTGGGCGTCGATCCTCGGCGCGGCCGCCGGCATTGCAGCCCGCTCCTTCTTGAGCTCGTCGATGGTGCGGACGAGCTGCTCCTCGGCCTCGTCGTAGTCGCCAGCTTCGACGGCGCGTGCGACGATGGTCAACTTGTCGGCCGCCTCGACCTCGGTCACCCGGACCGCCACCTCGCTGCGCTCCGACGCGGCCGCGACCTGCGCGTCGTCGGTGAGCCCGACCGAGAGCGTCTGATCGACCCGCGCAGCCGCGCCGTCCCGCGCCACATCGCGAAAGCTCGCCGTGAAGGTTCCGAGGGCGACCGTGGCTGGCGCCTTGCCGAGGGGGCCTGTCAGCGCGAGCCTCACGACGATGTCGCGGCTGACGCCCGCCCCGATGCCGCCGATCCGGATGGTGGTTCGCCCGGCCTCGACGCTGGTCGGGTAGCCAAAGACGCGCGCCACCTCCACGCCCGGGGTCAGCGCGAGCGCGATGGTCGTCTGGGCTGCGACGGTCGCAACGAGGCCCTTCAGCTCGTCTGAGAGCACGGCCGCGACCGCGACGGCGTCCTTGATGAAGTGATAGCGCCCGCCACCCTGGTCCGCGACGGTCGTCATCAGGTCCTCCGCGTAGTCGAGACCGACGCCGAGCGTCGACAGCGACATCCCGCCGCGGAACGCGTCCGCCGCGAGGGCGCCAAGGACCTCGGGACGGCTCTCGCCGACGTTGGCGATGCCGTCACTCATGAGGATGACGTGTGCGAGGCGCTCCGAGCCGGCCTCCTTGCGCCCGCGCAGCGTCTCGAAGGCCATCGCCATGGCTGGCCCGAGCGCTGTCGAGCCGTCGGCCGCGATCCCGAGGATGTGCCCGCGGGCAAGCGCCACGCCAGCGGGATCCATGGCGCAATGCGCAAGGTGGACCTGCACGCCGTCCGAGTAGGACAGCAGCGAGAGGCGATCCTGCGGCCCGAGGGCCCGCAGGAGGTCGAGGGCGGCCGCCTTGGCCGAGACAATCTTGTCCCCCTGCATGCTGCCGGAGCGATCGATGACCATCGCGAGGTCGAGCGGCGGACGCTTCGCCTCGGGCCGCGCCCCACCCTGGAGGCGCATGAGCACGTCGAGGGTCGGCGTCCCGGGCACGAGGCTGTCGAAGCGCGGCATCACCAGCAGGCTCAGCGGGGCGCTCGCGGGAGCGGCCATCGTCACGGGCGCGGCCATCGGAGCCGGTGTGCCGGACCGCGTGACCGGCCGGGGCGCGACAGGCGCCGGGTTCGGCGCGGCGAGCGAGACGTTGGGCGGCGCACAGGCCGAGAACAGCGTCGCGGCCGAGAGGGCAAGGCGAAGGAGGGCGGACGACTTCATGGGCACCAGTCCTTCTGCGCAAGGCGCAGTTCAGTGGCGTCGACGATGCGACGCAATGCGGTTAATGCACCACCAGAGGCGCAGTGCCGGGGAGAGCCCCACGAGTGGCCGGACCCGGCAGCCAGCGACTTGGGCGCGACCAAGGCGGATACGCGTGATGGGCAAGAACGTTCTGCGGCACCTGAAAAAAGGACGCGCCACGTCGCGCCACAGGACTCGGCCTTCGCAGAATATGCGCGGATCGGCGCCCGGCCCCACGACGAACGACTTCGAGTGACGCGCCTTCGGTGGCCCGGCTGGGGCAGAGCTGCTAGCGTCGATGCATCACTCCGCCCCCCTCCGGAGACCCCGTATGGCACGCCGTCGTTCGCAGAGGCACCGCACACCGACAGTCCTCCACCGCCCAGGCACGGCCCCTGGCGTCTTCGACCTGCCAGAGGGTGCCTCCGCGACCCTCCGCGGTTTCCGCATCCACCCGACGCGGGCCCGCGCGGTCAGCCTCGAGACCCCCGAGGACGTCCGCGCCCTGCGAGCCTCGCTTGAACCCGATGAGATCGTCTGGCTCGACCTGTGCGGGCTCGAGCGGCGCCTCATCGACGCGATCGCGGCAGCCTTCACCCTCCACCCGCTCGCCGTCGAGGACGCGGTCCACGCGCACCAGCGCTCGAAGATCGAGGCCTATCCCGAACACGACCTCATCATCGCCCGCACGGTCGCGGTCCACGACAGCGCTCCAATCAGCGACCAGATGAGCTTCTTCGTCGGGGTGTCCTTCGTCGTCACCGTGCAGGAGGTGCCAGGCGACCCCTTCGACCCCGTCCGCGAGCGCCTGCGCGAAGGCGACCCGACGCTGCTCGGTGGCGGGGCCGACAAGCTGCTGCACGCGCTGCTCGACGCGGTCGTCGACGACTATTTCCCGCTCATCGCCTCGGTCGGGGACCGCATCGAGGATCTCGAAGAGACCGTCCTCGATGCCCCAAAGGACGAAAATCTGGCCGAAATCCAGCAACTTCGCCGCACCATCATCACCTTCCGGCGCGCCGCCTGGCCCCTGCGCGAGGCCCTGCAAGGGCTCGTGCGCGGCGACCTGCACATCATCCGCCCCGAGACGCGCGTCTACTTCCGCGACACCCTCGACCACATCATCCGCATCGTGGACGTCATCGAGTCTTACCGTGACATGATCGGCGGGCTGATGGAGCTGCACATGTCGGCGGTCAGCCTGCGGATGAACCAGGTCGTGCAGGTGCTGACGGTCATCTCG
>SYAK01000258.1 GCA_005788935.1 Pseudomonadota bacterium | reverse complement strand
CGATCGAGACCACGAGGCGGAGGTTCGCCTCGATGAGCTCGGTCTTGGCGGCCTCGGCCTTCTTCTCGCCGACGAGCAGGCGGTTGTAGATGGCCCGCAGCGTCTGCAGATCCATCTCGGCGCTCTCCTGCGACTTCACGAGGCGCTTGAAGTTGGCCGAGATGACGCGTGCCCCCTCGAGCAGCGAGTCGGCCGAGACGCCGTGCTCCATTTGCAGACGCGCGGTGAAGGCCTTGTTGCGCTTCAGCTCGCGGGCGAGGCCGCGGATCATCTTGGTGCTGAGGCCGAGGCGCCGCTCGACGCGGCGGATTTCACTCTCCGCGCGCTGCACGCGGACGACGATCTTCTTGAAGTTGCCCACGACCTTGTCGAGCAGCTTCTTGTTCCAGCGCAGGCGGTTGAAGGTCTGCTTGATGTCTGCGGTCAGCCCGTCGAAGGTGTCGCTCTCGCGGCCCTTGCCGCGCGAGAGGGCGTCGCGTCGCGCGAACAGCCTGGACGCCTCGGTGAAGACGCGCTTGGCCTCCTTGCGCAGCACCTCGTCGTCGAGCTCGGCCGAGCTGTCGTCACCGCCGAGGTCCTTCACGATCTCGCGGATCGCGAGCTCGCCCGAGTCGATCATGGCCTCGTGCTCGAGGATCTGCTTCACCGCGAGGTCCGTCTCGAGGAGCACCTCGAGGACCTCGAGCTCGCCCTCCTCAATGCGACGCGCGATCTCGATCTCGCCATCGCGGGTCAGGAGCGAGACCGAGCCCATCTTGCGGAGGTACATCCGCACGGGGTCGTTCGTCTTGCCGTAGGCGCCGTCAAGGTCCTTGTCCATCGCCGGGTTGCGACGGAGGTTGCGCTCGTCGTCCTCGTCGGGCGTCGACTTCAGCGCGGCGGGATCCTCGACGACCTCGATCTGGTACTTGAGCTTGATGAATTCATACATCTTCTCAAGCTTTTCGTTGTCGAGCGCGCCTTCAGGGATGAGCCGCGTGACGTCGCCCTGCAACAGGTAGCCCCGCTGCTGGCCGGTCGCGATGAGTTTCTTGAAGCTGGTCGATTGGGTCAGTCTCGCCATCGTTCCATCATCCCCGAGCTGCGCGGAGCTCCTCGAGCTGTCGCTCGAGTTGGAGCCGCTCGCGCAGGAGCGTCATCGCCCTGGTTTCGTCACTGGTCAAGGAGGCCTTCTGCTCATGTCGCCGCAGTTCGTCGACACGGCGGCCGATGGCCTCGGAGCGGAGGCCGCGCATCAGGAGGTCGAGCTCTGGCAGCGCATGCCCGCGCGTCGGCGGCACCGCCGTCGGCAGGCGCCCGAAGAGCCACGTGCGGGCCGGGCCTTCGGGCAGGCTCGCCATCAGCCCGCCCGGAGACGTGCCGTCGTCCTCGAGGATGACCTCGATTGCGGCCCGGACGTCCGGGTGCGTCACGTCGGCGACGCCGTCGCGCCCGATGAACACGGGGCGGACCTCGGGGGCGAGGACGAGCAAGGTCAACAGCTTCAGCTCGCGTTCCGGCATCGGCGCGGGCGGCGCGATCGGCCGGACGTTCTGGATCGTGGGCTGGCCCGCCTGCGTCCGCGCTGGCTCCGGGTTCGGTTGCCGCCGGCCCTGCCCACGGACGACGTCCTGGACGATCCGGGCTGGCACGCGCAGCGTCGAGGCGAGGCGGTCCTCGCAGAGGGCGCGGGTCGTGGCGTCGCCGATGTCGGCGAGGACGGGGGCGAGACGCTCGATGGCCGCGCGGGCGCCCTGTGCGCTCTGGGTCCCGCGCGTCGCCTTCAGGGCGTCGTCGACGAGGTGCTCCCAGCCCGGGACAGCCGCCGCGAGCAGCCCTTCGAGGGCGGTGGTCCCCGACTCGGCGAGGAACGAGTCCGGGTCGCTGCCCTGCGGGAGCCCCACGACGTCGATGACGACGCCCTCGGCGAGGGCGAGGTGGACGGCCTTCTTCGCGGCCTCGCGCCCGGCGTTGTCGCCATCGTAGAGTGCGGTCACCCGCGGCACGAGTCGCTTCAGCCGGCGCAGCTGCGCCCCGGTGAGTGCGGTGCCGAGCGGGGCCACGGCTTGCCCGAAGCCGGCCTGATGGAGTCGTACGAGGTCGAGGTTGCCCTCGACGAGGATGGCTGCCTGCCGCACGCGCAGGTGTTGCCGGGCCTGGTTCAGCCCGTAGAGCTGGTCGCCCTTCGTGTAGACTGGCGACTCGGGCGAGTTGACGTACTTCGCGGGCGTCGGCGCGTCGGGGCCTGTCGACAGGGCCGAGTCGCCGAGGTCGCGCCCAGAGAAGCCGATCACCTCGCCCGCGAGGCTGTGGATCGGGAACATCAGGCGGTTGCGGAAGGCGTCGTAGTGGCCCGCGCGCCCCTCGCGGCGCTTGACGAGCCCGAGCGTCTCGGCGGCCCGCAGGTCGGCCCCCTCGCGCGCGAGATAGGCGATGAGGCCGTCCCAGCGGTCGGGTGCGCAGCCGAGCTCGAAGCGGGCGGTCGTCTCGGGGGTGACGCCACGCTTCGCGAGGTAGGCGCGGCAACGGGCGCCCGCGTCGGAGGCGAGCGTCTCGACGAAGAAGCGTGTCGCGAGGCGGTTCAACTGGAAGAAGGCGTCGCTCGCGTCTTTCGGGAGGCGGCGATCACGGCTGTCACGCGCACCGCCCAGGCCAGCGCTCTGTGTCGGCTCGGGGATGGCGAGGCCGGCGCGATTGGCGAGGTGGCGGATCGTCTCGGTGAAGCTGAAGCCGTTGAGATCGCTGACGAACTTGATGACATCGCCGCCCGCCTGACAGCCGAAGCAATAGAAGAACTGTCGGTCGGCGTGCACGTTGAACGACGCGGACTTCTCGCCGTGAAACGGGCACAGGCCCTTCCAGTTCCCCGGACCGGCCTTGCGCAACGTGACGTAGTCGCCGACCACGGAGACGATGTCGCTCCGCGATCGGACCTCGCCGATGAACGCTGGGTCGAACCCACCCGACACGTGCGCCACCCCCATCCTCGCCTGGCGCGTTCGGCGCAATCCCCGGGTCGGGGCGCGCGACGGCGCTCGCTCAAGCCGCGAGAGGGTAGGGATTTTGAGGGTCGTGTCAAGCGCGCGTGCGTTTTCCGCAGTAGCGATTGGCCAAGAGGCCGAGCCTTGGGTCTCGGGCCCTGAGAACTCGCGGGCGGCGACGGCAACGTCAGCGGTGGTCTCGACCGCGCACAACTTCGCAAGGCGACCACCGAGCCGCCCGCCACATGTTT
>SYAK01000257.1 GCA_005788935.1 Pseudomonadota bacterium | reverse complement strand
TGGACCGGTTTGCATCCACGCAGCCGTTGGCGCATCCTCCGCCCTCGCGGTCCGACCGCCAACCCGCCCGGAGAGCATCGATGCAAGCCCTGTCGTCACCCATGTCGTCCCACCCCCAGCGCCAGCGCGGCAACGCGGTCGTTTGGATCCTCGTCCTCCTCATCCTCGCGGGCGCCGGCTTCGCGGGCTGGTGGTTCTTCCTGCGCGGCGGCGCCAGCGGCAACGCCCCGGCTCTGCTGAACCGCGCCATCCCGGCCGAGGCCACCGCGGTGATCGGGGTCGATCCCCAGGCCGTCCTGAAGAGCAAGGTCGTCGGCGATCTTCTCGCCGCAACGGGCCAGAGCCTCGACAGCGTCAAGGCCCAGCTCGCCACTGCCAAGGTCGATCTCGACACCTTTCAGGCGGTCATCATCGGTCTGAACCCGGCCGACGAAAGTGGCGTCCTCGCGACGCAGGGCAAGTTGGACGTCGCGACCCTCAAGGGTGCGGTCCTCGCAGCGAGCATCGCCAACCCGAAGCTCGCCGAGGTCGTGAACACGATTCAGTTCGAGGGGCTCGACGACGGGCTCGTTGTCGCGGGTCGCGGCGACGTCTACACGAAGGCCCTCGCCGTCGCACGCGGCCAGTCGACGGGGGGCCTTGACCCGAAGATCGGGCAGATCGCCGGCGCCGTCGACATGGGGGCCGCCATCTGGGCGGCTGGCGCCATCCCGGCCGATGCACCAGTCAACGAAGGCATGGTGACGTCGCAGCTCGGCGGAACCCCGACCCACGCCGCGCTTTCAATCGACCCGGGCGACACGCTGACCATCCGGGTCGCACTGCTCATCCCGGGCGCCGACGGGGCGAAGGCCGCCGCGAACATCAAGGCGGCCCTCGGGTTGGTGCCCGCAGAGCTCCTGCCGCCTGGCGCGGGGGACGTCCTGAAGAGCCTCGAACTCGACGGGGCCGGCGAGATCTTGAAGGGCGCCGTCAAACTCGACGCCGCTCTGCTCGCGTCGCTTGCCAAGCTCGCAAACTGAGCTGACGCAGCGCCAACCCCGGGCCCCCCGCGCCAGACCCCGTCCGGACCAAGGGTCTTCGCGTTCAGGAGGACCGCAAGGGCGCGCGGCGCTTTCGGTTGAGCCCGCCCGCCGGAGCGGATAGACTCTCTCGCCGCGGCCTCAACGCCCGCGCCCTCGGAGGAAGACATGCGTCACATCGGACAGTTGCTCGGCATCGGGCTCGCGGCCGCCACCCTCGCGGCCTGCGGGGACAACTTCGGGACGGGGACCTTCACGCAGATGGAGGTCATCGTCGAGAACACCGCCTTCCAGGAGGAGACGGGCAGCGTCTTCATCCCGCCCGCGGTGCAGCAGCCCGTCTTCAAGGTCGTGCAGATCATCAACACCGGCACGAGCGCGCTGAAGGTGACGAAGATCGACTGGGCCGTCGACGCGGCGGGCAACCAGCTGAAGAACCCGCACCTCGACATCGACTGGCAGAGCTCGGTGGCGGCGGGCTCGTTCCCTTGGACGGTCGACCCGGACAACATCAACGCCCTTGCCTTCTCGGTGAAGTACACGCCGCCGCTGACAGGGGCGCCGACCTCGCTCGAAGACTCGGTGCTCGAAATCCACTCGAACGCGCGGACGACCGACGGGCGCGGCCTGAAGCCCATTGTGCGCATCACCTTCTCGCTGCGTTCGAACGCCGCCTTCCCGCGCGTGACACCGACCAACTACCGCTTCACGAACGCCACCGTCGCGCGTCCCGAGAGCCAGGACTTCCGCATCTACAACGACGACGGCGCGAGCGCCTCGTTCCGGGTGCTCTCGGTCCGCCTCGAGACGCCGTCGGAGGCCTTCCGCCTGTCGAACGTGCCGAGTGCGGGCACCGAGATCGTCGCTCCCGCCGACGCGGCACCTGGCCAGGATGGGGTCGTCTTCACGTGCACCTACACCCCGACGGGCAGCGGCAACGACCAGAACGCGATCCTGATCGAGACCGACGTCTCGTCGAACGCCACGCTCCGCATCCCACTGACCACCGGTTCGAACCCGGGCTCATACAGCCTGAGCTTCGACACCCCAAGCGACGAGGCCGAGCAGGCCTTCGACTTCACGACCGCGAGCACGACCGCCTCCCACAACGTCCAGGTCACCAGCGAAGGTCCGGGACCGATCACGCTCAAGCAGCCTCGCATCGAGCCCGAAGAGGCGCGCCGCAACTTCTCGGTCAAGGTCTTCGTACCCGCCACGCAGGCGGGTCAGGCTGACACCGAGGTGACGGCCTTCCCGCGCGGTCTGAACGTCGGTCGCGGGCTGCGGGTCGAGGTGACCTTCACCCCGACGGCTGGCGGAGGCGAGAGCGCCAACGGTGAGCTCATCATCCCGTTCGAGAACCCGAACGCGGGCGAGTTCATGATCCCGCTCTTCTCGGGCAGCCCGAAGGGGCGCCTCGTGCTCGCGCCCGCGATCGGCAACCTGTCGGCCTCGGGCTCGATCGTCAACGGCGACAAGGGCACGCGTCAGGCGGTCATCTACAACGAGGGCAACGGCAACCTCGAGATCCAGAGCATCGCGGTCGTCAGCAACCTCGCCGTGCAGCCCCCGCAGCCCGCCAAGGCCTGGTCGCTCGGATCGGGCGCGCCGACGAGCGGTGACATTCCGCCAAACGGCCTGCTCGTCGTGCCGCTCGCCTACGACCTCTCGGGCATCACGAGCCCGAGCGGGACCGCGACGGACCTCCTGAAAGTCACGTACTTCAACGACTTCACCGGTCAGGTCACGGAGGCGACGCTCGGCCTCGTCGCGAGCGACGCGAAGGGGCTCACGCTGCCGACGGCCAATCCGGGCGATGCCGCGGCCTATGCCTCGGCTCGCGTCGGCACCGCGGTGACGCTGTCAGGGAGCGCGAGCGCGGCCGGCGGCGGGCGCTTCGGCCCGGACTCGTTCGTGTGGTACCTCGTCGGCAAGCCGGCCGGATCCCGCGCGAAGCTGAACGTCGCCACGGCTGGGGCCGCGACCTTCCTGCCGGATGTGGCCGGCAGCTACGACGTCGTGCTCTTCGTCTTCAGCGAGGCGGACGCGACCTTCCTGTTCAGCGCCCCGTCGACCGTGCGCGTCACCGTCGCACCCTGAGGCCCCGTGGCTGAAATCCTCTGGCAGCCGGCCCGTTTCCGCGACAGCGAGGTCTGGGTCAAGATCGACGCGCGTGGCGTGTTCGCGGTCGATGGTCGTGGTCTGGTCGCGTTCAGGTACCAGCTGAGCGGCAAGGACTACAGTACCCACCCGGACAGGCTCGTCGTCACTGGCGAGCCGGCCGTCGCGGGCGCACCGTCCACCCCAGGACCAACGCCCGCGCGGGCCGCGGTGCCGCGTTCGGTGCCACGCGGGGGGCCGCCGACCGCCGTCGAGGTCGAGATCTGGGCGGACGGCGCCTGCTCGGGCAACCCGGGTCCGGCAGGGCTTGGCGTACACGTCCGGATGTCCGGGCGCGTACGCGAGTTGAGCGAGTACCTCGGCGAGGCGACGAACAACGTCGCCGAGCTGATGGCAATCGTTCGAGGCCTTGAAATGATTGACGATCGTGGCACCTCGATCGCGGTCATGACGGACAGCGAGTACAGCCTGGGCCTGTTGTCGAAAGGCTGGAAACCCAAGAAGAACCAGGCGCTCGTCGCCGAGCTCCGCGCGCTCGCCGCGACCTTCTCGCGCCTCACCTTCGTGAAGGTCGCAGGGCACGCAGGCATCGCGGGCAACGAGCGGGCCGACGCGCTCGCGCGGCAGGCGGTCTCGACGCGCAGCACGACCCGGACCGAGCAGGGCGGCTGAACAAACTTGACGGCGTGACGCGCGTTCAGTAGCTTCGGAGGAGATCCCATCCACGGAGCTCCCCATGACTGACCGCGACAACCTGACCGACCGCCAACGCGAAGTGCTGGCCGTGATCGAGAACAAGATCGCGCGCGACGGCTATCCGCCGACGATCCGCGAGATCGGCCAGCAACTCGGCATTCGCTCGACCAACGGCGTCACCGACCACCTGAAGGCCCTGCAGCGCAAGGGGGTCCTCGCCCGCACCGAGTCGAAGAGCCGCGCCTGTGTCCCGCTGCTCCCCGAGCGCCGTCCGAGCGCGGGCAAGCCACCCGCGGTTGCCCGCCCAGGCCTGACGGGGCGGCGAGGGCCCGAGCGCCTGACGCTCGTCGAGACGGCAGACGAGAACGTGGAGATCCCCGTGCGCGGCAAGATCGCCGCTGGCGCCCCGATCGCGGCGCTTGAGTCGCGCGAGGACACGGTGCGGATCGACCGCTTCTTCCTCGGCAAGAACAAGGACGTCTTCGCGCTGCGCGTGGTCGGCGAGTCGATGATCGAGGACGGCATCCACGACGGTGACTTCATCTTCGTCCGCAAGCAGCAGGCGGCGCCGCGCGGCGCCATCGTCGTCGCGATGATCGACGGCGAAGCGACCGTGAAGCGCTACTATCACGAGGGCCTGCGCGTCCGCTTCCAACCAGCCAACAGCGCGATGCAGCCGATCTACGTCGCCGCCTCGGAGTTTCGCGAGACCCAGATCGTGGGCGTCGTCGTCGGCATCTACCGCACGATGGACTGACGCCGCGTGAACCGTCGGCGATGCGTGGCCTTGGGCAGTCCTTGCGACGTCAGGCCACACGCGGGCCCCCAGGTCAGCGTCGCCACGACTTTGTGGCGACCTCGCCGTCCCGGCCTCAGCTGCCGCCGCGGCGCCGCCGGATGGTCACCGCGTAGACGCGCTTGCCGGTCTTCAGGACCTCGCGCTGCTCAACCGTGATGAGCCCGGTGTGCAGCTCGACGAGGCGGCCGCTCTCAAGCTTGATCGTGACGCGGTCGGGCTGCTCGGCGTCCGTGACCTCGCAGCGACCAAGCGTCGGGTGGTCGAGGAAGTCGCCCTCGCGGACCTCGGCCGAACCGGTCTCGGTCGCGATGCTCTTGACCCCCTGAGGGGCCGAGGCGGGCTCTGGCAGCGTGGTCGTCAGCTGGTTGCCCCCCGTCGGCGCGCGGTAGGCAGGCGCGTCCGAGCTGACGAAGTTGACGTGTAGCCAGGCCTCGAGCCCGGAGCGGCTGTCGACCTCGCGGTAGAGTCGGATGTCATCGGCGGTGTCGAGCGTGAACTCGACGCCAAGCACCTCGGCGTTCAGGACCTCGCCGCTCACGACCTGGGGCGCCCCATGCGCGCTGGAGACGAGGGCCCCGACGACGTGGCAGCGGATGCTGGTCTGGTTGTCGATGAGCGAAATCGTGCCCTGAAGGCTCCCGCACTGGAGCGTGCCCTCGAGGGTCACGGCGTCACGGTACTTGCGGGTGGCGCCGTCAAAGACCCGGAGCGTCGGGTCACGGAGATACCCCTGCCCGGAGAAGCTGCCGCACAGCACCGTGTTGTCGACACACAGCGCACGGAGCGTTTCGATCAGCTCGTCGCCGGAGTTGAGGCTGCCGACGAAGTGACGTCGTTTCTGCGGTTGCGTGAGAATCATGGCGTGACCTTGGCCTCGGACCTTGCGAGGGCGCGGCGTCGTCGGACCCACGGCCGCGGCAGAACATAGTCCCCGTGGCCAGCCGCGTCAAACGCGCGATACAACCCAAACCCACCGGAGACAGCGGCGATGTCAGAATTCCACAAAGACCAGCCGCCAGAGGTCGTCTTCCCGAACAAACCGGAGCGCCCTGCGGGTTCCAGCGCGCGCGACGCTGACGACGACGCCCGGGGTCTCGGGGGTCGGCTCGGCGCGAAGCTCGACGACCTCCGCACCGAAGATCAGCGTGTCGAAGCGGACACGCCGGACCGAGCCCGCGGTCGACGGAAGCGCGGAGGCCTCGAGCAGCTCGCGGCCCGAGGCGTCGATGAGGGAGCCGCGCGTGTCGAGCGCCTCCCGGGTCTCGCGCGCGAGCAGCTCCCAAGCCGTCGAAAAGTCGTCCTGAGCGAGGGCCTGATGCAGCCGCTGGGCCGCCGCGAGCGGAGACGTCCGGAGCGCCTCCCGATCGGAGGTCCCGAGCAGCGCCCCGACCTCCGGGTCCTCGCCAGCGAGCGGCAGGATGACCGGGCTCGCGCAGGCCGACATGGCGGCGAAGAGCCCCAATCGCACGAGGTCGCGTCCCTGGGACCTCAGGCGTCCTCCCCCGCGTCGCATGTCGACAGGCTCCACGGGGCTCACTGGGCGGCCCCCGCGCGTTCGGCCTGCCAGGTACCGGTGAACGGCTCGCCTGCCCGGCCATCACTCTCGAAGTTGCCCATGTACTGCCCATTGACGATGCGATCGACGCGCAGGTCGTCGTCGAGGTCCTCGAGCACAGCGGTGCCGCTCAGACGGATCGAGGTCTCAACCGCGAGGGCCTCGAGGACCATGGTCAGCGGGGTGATGATGACGTCAATGGCGCCGTCGCAGAACCCCGCGATATCACTCTCATCAATGCCGATGGTCGAGAGGCTGCCGAAGTAGATGCGGTCCGCGAGCGCCGCGCAGTCGATGAAGGAGTGGACCGCGTCACTCAGGTTGTCGTGCCCGGTCAGGGTCTCGAGGATCAGCTCGTTGAGCACGAATATGACGAGGCGACCGTAGTTGAGACGCACGACGTGGTTGTCGATGATCAGGCGGTCGAAGTCCTGAATGGCCGCGTTGAAGCGCCCCTCGACGAGGTTCATCGGGAACTCGGTGTTCGCGATGTCGGTCATCGAAAACTCGCGACGCCCGCAGTTCGGATCGTAGCCGGGCTGCCCCTCGCGGGCACATCCGTACCGCCAGGTCAGCGCCAGCCCCTGCCAGCGCAGCGACCCCTGGACGGTGTAAGGCCCCGTCAGCTTGGTGAGCGTCAGGGTCGCGAGCAGCTCGAGGCGGTTCACGATCTGCATGAGGTCCTGCCCGACCGTCAGGATGTTGCGCACCCACGGCGGCGAACTGTTGAACATCCAGGTGTCGACGGCCTCGACGACCGCGTCCTCGAACAGGCCGAAGACGGCGTTCGTAATCAGTTCGCCGACATAGAGCGACGCGAGGCGCTTGATCTGCACGATGAGGAAGCCGCCCGGGCTGTTGAAGAGCAGCGAGATCTCGTCGATGACGTCGCCGACCGTCCCGGGGATGGCGCCCGTGAAGTCGAAGATGGCGTCGGACGCGTAGACGCCGGTCGCGTTGAGACTCAGCAGGTAGAGCGGCAGCGTGACGGTGTTTTCCTGCCCGGCGATGACCGCCACGCCATCGAGGCAACCCGCGGCCGCGAGGCGCCCCTGCTGCGACTTCGCGGTGGCAAAGACCGTAAAGCGTTGCGCATCGGGCAGGTTGTGCCAGGCGACCTCGCCCGGACCCAGCCCGAGCAGCGTCTTTTCGGCGATGATGTCGCTCGGCGGACTCACCACGTTCATCGACCCGCAGCTGTAGAGCCCGGGGACCAGGCGAACATGAATGTTGCCGAGCGCGATCGCGCCCTCGTAGGCGAGCTTGACCTTGACCGACCCGCGCGGGGCGTCGCTCACGAAGATGTCGAAGCGCACCGGCTCGGCCTCGGCCGCGCTGACCTCGACAGTGTACTGGCGGTCCGCCGCCGTCCCGGAGCGGAAGGTCACGGTCGCGAGCCCCGCCGCGTCCGTATAGACCTGCTCGATGTTGAGCGTCCCCGTGCCTCCGTCCGGGCTCGTCACGATGCGGAACGAGACAGCCGTGTCGGAGGCGGGGCCGCCGCGGGCGTAGTCGACGAGCTTCGCGCGCAGGGGGACGGACTCGGTCACGCGCAAGGCGAGCGGGGCGGACGTGTCATGGAGCACGATGAGCTCCCGGTCCCGCTGGACCGGGGTGGCATCGGGCCCACTGGCGTCAGCGCCAGGCTCTGGCGCCGGACCACCGCCGACGGCGACGACGCGGTCATCGCTGCACCCAGCGAGCAGTACGGCCGAGGCGAGCAGACCGAGCGTGACGGTGCGCGCGGTGCGGCACGGCACGCCACCGGTCGACGGGTCGAGAGATTGGCGGAGAACTGGGGAATCCTTCATGCAACCGACCCTACGCCATGCGGGGCCACGGCTCAACTGCGCTGACACCTGAAGCCCGGGGCGGACTGGGGCGGTGCGGTTGACCGTGGCCCGTCCGCTGATATACTCGAGGCGCCTGAGACCCGAGGCGGAAAAAACCTCATCAATCTCAGGAATTTGCGAAGGGCGGCCGCGCGTGAGGGCGAGTCGCCCGGGCACCGAGCCACATCAGGGAAGGAAACATGACCTACGGCTTCAATCAGCTGGTCTCGGCGCTGGAAGTCCGCTTCGACTTCCAGTCCGCGCGCATCACGGCCCGTGAGGCGCTCGCCCGCGCCGGGCTCACCGAGCAGTCGGGCTACAGCGACGCCGAGCTGCAGCGCTTCGCGGATGGCCTCGCGGCGGTGGCGAGACACCTTGACAAGGTCTGGCTGAAGCTCGGCGTCTCGCCTTCGGGCCAGCCCCTGCCAGTCGTAGCGCCCGTCGTGAAGCCAGCCCCCGTCGTCGAGGCGCCTCCCGAGCCCGAGCCCGTTGTTCAGGCAGCCCCCGAGCCCGAGCCCGTCGTCGAGGACGCACCGGGACCGGAGCCCGAGCCCGAGCCCGTCGTCGAGGCAGCCCCCGAGCCCGAGCCCGTCGTCGAGGCAGCCCCCGAGCCCGAGCCCGTCATCGAGGCCGCCCCCGAGCCCGAGCCCGTCATCGAGGCCGAGCGCGGGTGGGAGGACGAGGGCGCCCGCTGGTGAGCCGAGACGGCAGCGCGTGAGGAATTTCGACAACGCGTTCGATTTCATGCCACACCGCTTCAGACACGCCGAAGTTTCCGGATGATCGAGAAGTCGGGTACGCGGCCGCCAGCTGGCGGCGACGACCCGGCACGGACACGCGAACGACGCCCGGCCGCGCAGCTTCGCCCCACGAAGCGCCCGCGGACCCGCGAGAGATCGGGGAGGAGAACGACATGGCACACGGATTCAACAGCATCCTGAACGCGCTGCAGATGCGCTTCGACTACTACTCGGCCCGCGTCCAGGCTCGCGAGGCCCTCGCGCGCGTCGGCCTCGACGAGCGCGACGCGTACGCCGACCACGACGTGCAGCGCATCGTCGACGCGCTCGCGGCCGCCAACAAGGGCCTCGACAAGGTCTGGTCGAAGCTCGGCGTCGCCCCCTCGGGACAGCCCCTTCCAGCGCCCGTCGCCGTGACACCGCCGCCCGCCCCGCAGGCGCCAGAGCCCGTCCTCGAGGCTGCACCCGAGCCGATCACCGATTCGGCCCCCGAGCCCACCGTGGACGTCGCGCCCGAGGCGGAGGCGGCTCCCGAGGCCAGCTTCGGCGGCTGGGATGACGTGTCCCATGGCACCGAGACGGCCGAAGGGGAGACCTCCGAGGGTGAGTCCTCCGAGGGTGACGGCGAGCGCCAGCAGCATGGGCACGGGCGGAACAAGAAGGACAAGAAGCAGAAGCGCTGAGCCAGTCGCTCGAGGCTTCTGTCCCTCACGAGCCCGCGCCGACCGCGCGGGCTCGCGTCATTTTCAGGGGTCTGCCCTGTGACCCGCCGCGAGCCGCACCTGGAGCAGGAACTCGGCGGTCTCGAGGTGGCGATTTGCGGCAGCGGCGTCCAGGCCCCACGCGGTGACGCCATGGGTGCGGATGAGGAGCGCGGGGGCTCGGGCGGTGCCTGGCGGCAGATCCGGCGCGGCGAGCCAGGCCGCGATGTCGTCGGCGATGTGGGCGACGTCGGCGTGGTTCTCGAAGACCGGCATCGCGACGCGTGCCTTGAAGTCCCAGAAACCCCAGCCCTTGACCATCTCGAGATCCTCGAAGACGACGTGGCCGATCGCCCGCGAGCCCGGTGCCGCGGCGTGGTCGGGACGGGCGAGGGTCGCGGGGACCGTGTGAACGTGGACCGCGACACAGGCTTCAGGAAGCGCGGCGTAGATGGCGCGGTGGATGGCCGCTTCGGCGCTCGGGCGGGCGTGCGGAAGACCCGCGATGGTCGCTCCGGTCGCCACGGCGCACAGGGCGAAGTCCTCGAGCCCGAGCATCCCCTTGTGCCGGCCTGACGCGGAGACGACAAAGGTGCCCCCCGCGGCGTCCGCCACCCGAGCCGACACGTTGCCGCTCGTCGCGAAGACCCAGCCGAGGCGGTCGTAGCGCCCGCCGAGGGCGACAAGCTGCTCGCGGACCGCGCGCGAGGACTCCGGCAGACCGCTCACGCCAGACGATCGGCGATGGTCCCTCGCCCGGTCGGCCGGTAGTGCGGCACCCAGGCCGGGACGTCGCGAAAGAGGCGCAGGGCTGTCACGTCGCGGTCCGCGGTGCAATAGAACCAGTGCCACACGCCCGCTGGCAGGCTGATGTACTCGCCCGCCTGGAGGCGCACCTCGAACTGCCGCCCGTCATCGTCGACAAAGCCGAAGATGCCCTCACCGCCGACGATCGCCCGGACCTCGTCGTCGTCGTGGAAGTGGACGCGGTCGAAACGCGCGAGGGCCTCGTCGACCTGCGGAAAATGGGACCGGATGACGACGACGTCCGACGACCGGTAGCCCGCCGTGTCGGCCTTCTCGCGCAGCGCGTCGGCGAAGAGCGCGAGGAGGCGCTCCTTGTCCTCCGCCGTCGGGTCGCGGAGCTGCGCGAGGGCGCGGGCCTCCTCGGGCATCGGCCAGACCTCGAAGGCCACGCCGCGAGCCGCGAGGAAGGCCTGAATCTGCCCAGGATCGGTCAGGGTCGGCGCAGTGAAGAGTGGGACAAGCGTCGCCATGGGTCGACTCCTCCGGGGGTGAGCGCTCGAGTCAGGCGCGGCGCCGCGGCGCGATGAGCTCGGCGAGCTGGACGGCGTTGAGCGCGGCCCCCTTCAGCAGCTGGTCACCGACGATGAACAGGTTGACGGCGCCAGGGTGACTCGGGTCCGCGCGCAAACGCCCGACGAGGACCGGGTCGGCCCCCGAGGCCTCGTTCGGCATCGGGAAGTGGTTGCGATCGCGGTCGTCGACGACCCGCACGCCGGGCGCCTGAGCGAGCGCCGCCTGCATGGCGGGGATAAGCGGGGCGACGTCGGCCGCGGTCGTCTCGATGTTGAGCGCCATGGAGTGGGCGCGCAGGACCGGGACGCGGACGCAGGTGACGCTCAGCAGCAGGTCGGGCTGCTGCATGATCTTCTTCATTTCGAAGACGACCTTGTTCTCCTCGCCATTGTAGCCGTTGTCCTCGATCGCGGCGTTATGAGAGAACAGGTTGAACGCATAGGGATGCGGGAGGACCTTCGCGATGACCGGGCGCCCAGCGAGGTAGTCGCGGGTCTGGACCTCGAGGTCCTCCATCGCGAGGGCCCCAGCCCCGGACGCCGACTGGTAGGTCGCGACGACGAGGCGGCGCAGCGGGACGACACGGGCGAGAGGTGCACAGGCGACGGACATGATCGCCGCCACGCAGTTCGGGTTCGCGACGAGGCGGTGGTCAGGCCCGATGGCGTCGGGGTTCACCTCGGGAACCACGAGCGGGATGGCCGGATCGGTGCGGAAGGCCGAGCTGTTGTCGATGACGTGCGCGCCCGCCGCGAGGGCTGCTGGAGCGAGCTCACGGCTGCGCGAGGCGCCCGCCGAAAAGAAGACGAAGTCGCAGTCTGCGAAGGCCTCGGGTGTCGCTGGGGCGACCGTGACCATGCCGCCCGCGAAGGGGAGCTGCGGGCCCGCCGAACGCGGGGACGCGAGCGCCACGAGCTCGCGCACGGGGAAGTTGCGGGCCTCGAGCACGCGCAGCAACTCGGCACCGACAGCTCCAGTGGCTCCGACGATCGCGACCTTGAACATGGCGACTCCTCCTCCGACGGCGGAGCCGAGCTAGCGACTTTCAGCGCGTCCCGTCAAGACCCGCCCGCACCCGGCGCGGAGTTGTCACCCTCGGAGCCGATCAGACCCTCACGCCCGGACCCAAGGTCGTGGTATGGCCCCGGCCGGAGGAGCGCCCATGGCCCAGCTGACCCCGATCGAGGACGCCATCGAGACCATCCGCGCCGGCGGGATGATCATCCTTGTCGACGACG
>SYAK01000256.1 GCA_005788935.1 Pseudomonadota bacterium | reverse complement strand
GGTTGTCCCGCAAGACCGCCCGCGTCCTGTCGCAGGGCCGTCCGTCCTTCGGGCAGCCGAAGGCGACGGCCTGCCGCGTGTCCTCGAAGGTGTTCCCGATGAGGCTCAGCGCGCCAGGCGCTGCGGTCGCGTCAAGCCCGATGGCGCCCCCCGCGAACGTGCAGCCGTCGACGAGCAGGGTCCGCCCGCGCGCCTCGACGGTCGGCGCGTCCCTGTCGCCCACGAGGGTCAGGCCGGCGAGCCGAACAAGGTCGCCCGTCACGATGAGCGCCGGGCGGCCGGGGGGCGCGATGATCCGGGCTCCCGGAGCGCCCGTGATGGCCAACGGTTCTCCTTCATCCGGCAGCCCGGAGCGGGCGACGACGCAGGTCCCCACCTAGTCACCAGGGTCGAGGCGGACGAGGTCACCGTCCGACACACCGTACTGGATACGGGCGCACCAATCCTCGCTCGGTCCGATGCGATGCTCGGTGAAGACGTGCGCGTCAGCCCCCTGGGCGCGCAGCAACAGGGCGACGAGGGTCAGCGCGGCGGTGATGCGGGGCATGGACATGTCTCCCAGGCGGCCTCGACCCGGCCGGACAGTGCCGTCAGGTCTGCACGTCAAGGGCGCGGTCAAGGCCCGACAGGCGTCGCTGGCGCGCGCTCAACGCACCCTACGACGCATCAGCCCCTCCTGGGCGAGCGAGGCCACGAGGCGACCGTCCCGGTCGAAGACACGGGCCTGCGCGAGCCCGCGACCACCCGCGGCCGAGGGGCTCTCCATCACGAAGAGCAACCAGTCGTCGAAGCGGAAGGCCCGGTGGAACCAGATGCTGTGGTCGAGGCTTGCCACCTGCATGTCCGGCATGAGCCACGTCACGCCGTGGGGCTGCATCGCGGTGCCGAGCAGATAGAAATCGGAGGCCCAGGCGAAGAGGCGCTGGTGGGCTGACGGGTCGTCGGGGAGCGCGGTGGCGGCCTTGAACCAGAAGGCCCGGTGTGGCGGCCGTGGTCGCGGCTGAAGCGGATCGTTCGGGCTCACCGGCCGAATGTCGATGGGTTGCGGTTCGCGGAATCGGGCCGCGAGCCCCGGCGGGAGGCGGTCGAGGTACGGCGCGAAGAGGTCGCGCTCGGTCGCGAGCGTCTCGGGTGGCGGGACGTCTGGCGGCGGTGCGGCGTGCTCGAGGCCGGTCTCGGGCATCTGAAAGGAGGCCGTCAGGGCGAGCACAGGGCGCGGCTCGCGGTCCGGGCGCGGCTGCGTTGCGAGCACGAGCCGGGTCGAGAAGCTGAGTCCGTCGCGCAAGCGGGTCACAGCGTAGTCGACGGGGAGGGCGGGATCTCCCGGCTCCAGGAAGGTCGCGTGCAGGGCATGGGCTGGCCGGTGCGGCGATTCGCGCAGCGTGCCCGCGGCCGCGCCGAGCCCCTGTGCGATGAGTTGCCCCCCGAAGATGCGACCCCAGCCCAGCTCGAGGCTGTCCCCACAGAAACGGTCGGGCCCGACGCTGGCAGGCTGGGTATGGCTGAGGAGGACCGTCGGGGTCAACGGATGGACCTCGGCCCTTGGTGGGGTCGGCGACATCGTGTCTCGGTCGCAGGCAGCGCCCCGGGTGTCAAGGTGGAACGCGACGCTCCGCGACCGTACGTTGTCACCAGGGGGATGAAAACGGTTGCGGGAAGTGTTACAAGGCGCGATACCGCAAACCACAGAGCATCCGCCCCGACTCGACCAGGACGACGCGCCATGCGCCCGCTCTCGCCCAACTCCGTGCTCTCCGTCTCGCGCACCGAGGACCTCGACAGGGTCCGTGCTCTGCTGTCGCGGGATCCGTACACGGCGATCTACATGCTCGGGGATCTCGAGCCGGCGTATGCGGGGTTCTGCGTCTGGTGGCTGGCGACCTCAACGCCGCTGGACGGGCCCCCTGAGGACGTCGCCGCCCTCCTGGTCTACACGGGCTACGCCGAGCCAGTGGTCCTGACCTTCGGTGAGCCCGACGGCATCGGGGCCATCGTCCTCGCCTGCGGGGCCGACCTGCCGCGTCGGGCGCTGGTGCATCTCGCACTCGATCACGTCGAGGCCGTCGACCGAGGGCTCGAGCTCGACCGTCTGCGCCCGATGCTGCGGCTTCGGCGCGCCAGACCGGCCCCCGCGCCGTGGCCCGTGCCGGCCGGCCTCGAGGCGCCGGAGCTGCTGGCTCCGCGTGACACCGGGGACATTCGCGAGCTCCTGCGCCACTATCCCGACCAGTTCTTTGAGCAGCACCAGGTCACGGCCGGGCGCACCGTGGGGATCCGTGACGCCGACGGCCTGCTCGTCGCGATGGCCGGTACGCACGTCCTGAGCCGCACCGATGGGGTGGCCGCACTTGGCAACGTCGTCACGCACCCGGCGCATCGCCGTCGAGGGCTTGCCAGGGCCTGCACAACCGCGCTTATCGGGCTTGTCGAGTCGGAGGGCGTGTCGCGTCTGGGCGTCAGCCTCCAGCGCCGGAACGTGGCGGCCATGGGGCTCTTTCTCGGGCTTGGCTTCGAATCGCACACGACGTGGCTCGAGGGCACCGTCGTCCGCGGCGAGAGTGGGCCAGCGGCGGACCGTTGCTGAGGTGGGACACGCTTGCGCCGCCCGTCAGCGGCGCGTTGTTCGCGGTCACGCTGATGACGCTCGGCGCTGGGCTTGGCGTGGCGCTCGGCGCGCTCGCGGGCCAACTCTGGGTTCTCGGGTCCTTTGCGCTCCTCGGCGGCCTCGGGCTCGGCGCGGCCGCTGTGTTCCTCGGACACCTCGGTCCCCACCGGCCTGGCGCACCGATCGCGGCGATCACCGTCGCGTTGACGCTTGCCTGGGGCGGTTGGCAGGCCACCGAAGACCACCATCACCGAGACGCGTTCGCCCACGATGTCGCGCGTTCGCGCGCCGCGGACACGGGGCTGCCGCCCGAGGCGATGGCGCGGGCGTTCGAGGCTGACCCCGAGGCTGCGCGGGCGTTCCTGGCCCAGGGCAGCGACGCGCGTCTCGACGCCGAGGTGCGGCGGCTCTACGGGGTTCAGGGCGCGCTTGGGCGCTGGCTGCTGCGACATGACGCCGGGCTGCGGCTCGCGAGCGCGGGTCCGAGGGCGATCGGATTGTCGGTACCGTGGCCGGTGTCGATCGTCGTGACGCTCGGCGAGCTCGTGGGCGCCTGGCTGCTCGCCTGGCGGCTGTGGCGTTCGGCCGTGCGCCTTCGGGCGTCAGCGACACAGCTCGAACGCCACCGCGACCATCGCGCACAGAAGACATAGGGCGGCGACCCGACGCGCCTGACGCGCGGTCCGCTCGGCCTCGCGCCGGATTCGCTCGCGTCTCGCCTCGAGGGCCCCGGCGCGGCTCTCGCCCGCGGGCTTCCGTGTCTTCGTGGGGCGCGTCCTCGGGGCCGCGTCCGAGGTCGTCTCGGGGACGTCCGTGGCGCCTTCGTCGGGCTGCAGCTTCCGGACCGCCGAGCGCGAGGCCTTCTGGAGCGCCGACTTGCCCGCCTCCGTCGCGGTCAACGGGAAGGCGCGCCGCGCATCCTCCGCGTTCTTCCACGGCGGGTCCTCGCGCTGCAGGCCGTCAATCCACGCGTCGACCTCCGGCACCCACTCGGTCCCGAGTTCCTGGGCGATGCGCGCCACGGCCAGAAAATCCGCGCGAGGGTCGTCGTCCGCACCGAAATTGCAGACCTTGACCCACCCCTCGGGTGTGACCCAGATGTCGGAAGCCCGGAGGCGGCCGTGCACGACGCGGGCCCGCGCCGCCGTGGAGAGCGCATCAAGCAGCGATATCAGCAGGTTCGTTGCCGGGCCGATGGCCATCCGGAACCGCTTCCGACCCGCCATGAGCTGCTCGAGCGAGACCCCGTCGAGCGCGTCCCAGACCGCCCACGGGCGCGCGCCCGAGGCCGAGACCGCGACCCCGGCGTCACGCCCGGCCGCGATCACCGGATCGGGCCGATCGCGCAGACGCAGGGCGGTCTTGGCGCGCAACTCGAAGGCCTTCGCGAGTGCCGGGTCGGCGGCGAGCGCTGCATGCTGGACGGCGACTGTGACACGACGTCCAGGATCACCCTCGGGGTGCCCGAGGAAGAGGGTCTGCTCATCCTCGGCCGCGAGCATCCGCATGATGCGGTAGGGGCCGATACCGGTCAGCGCTGCCTGCACCCGAGCCTTGTCGCAGCGGGCAGGTCGACCGTCAACTTGCGCGGTGGAAGCGCCGTCCGCCGCGACGATGCCTGCCCGAACCGGGGCGGCCCGACCCCGGCCGGTGAAACGTTTTGTTTCCGGAGACGCCCAAAGTGTTTCATCGCGAATCAGAACGTTTCAATCGTGCGCGAGGACCCGGCCTGACGTGGGTCAGAGGTGACGTCGACAAGCCCCCGTCCGTGGGGCAAGGTGAGCCTCAAGTGGGCCGAGGCAGGGCAGGGGTGCGGCATGAGGGACACGGATAGCGGACGCTCGGAACTCTCGAATGTGGCCGAGGCCTACCTCGCGGACGGGACGGCGAGGGCCTGGAAGGCGCTCGTTGCGGCGGCCGAGGTGGCACCGGCCGGTTTGCTGGTGCCCTTCGCCGCAGCGCTCTTCGAGCGGCCAGAAGGACAAGAGGACGGCTTGCAGGGTGGCACGTTCGGCCCGCGCTGCGGGGACGTCCTCGCCGTCGTCGCGCGCGTTCTGGCGCGGGCTCCGACACCGGCGGGTGACAGGCTGCTGATACGTCTCGTCGAGACCGAACGGATCGACGTCCAACTGCGCGTGTGTGAGGCCGTCCTGGGGATCCCTCAGGCGGAGGCGCCCGCGAAGGCCCCGCTGCCGCCGACAGCGGCCGAGGCGGTGCTCCAGCAGCTCGCGACGCACCTGGTGCCGCGGGACGGGCTGGCCGCCGCCGCGACGGCCGCCGCCGCGCTACTCGGGGAGCGGGATGCCGTTGAGCGCTTCGCGGCCCTCGACGATGGCTCTCCGGCGTTTGGGAGCCTGCTGCGGACGTTGCTCGCCTACGCGCACGATGAGCGGGCCGTCGGCCTCCGTAGTCTCGCGCTCGCGGACCTTGTCATCCGCCGCTGGGCCACCCACGCGACGAGCTTCGGGTGTACGCTCGCGCAGCACGCGACGCAGGGGCTGCTGCTGCACGTCCTCGCGAAGGCCCCTGACGAGCGCCTCGATGGCGAGATCCTGAAGGGGCTCCGGGCGTCCCTCGACGCCGAAGGGTCCGATCGTCTGGGGGTTTGGCTTGCTGCGGCGCCAGCGCGCGCACTCACCCCGAAGCTGCGGAAGCTGGCGAGCGAGCGCGCGGGAGCGGCTTCCATCGTCGCCGCGCCGAGACTTGTCTCCCGCGGGGTCGTGGCGACCGACGGAGGCCCCGTGCTGCTCGGCACGCGTGCGAGCCTCGAGGCCTGGCGTGGCTTCAGCCACGATGAGGCGTCGCGCGGGGACTGGATCGCCGCCTGCAAGGCCTCAGGGGCGGTCGCGATGCTGGATCGCCCTGACGGGGCGGTCTTCGTGCTGAGCAGTCACGTGCCCGTGGTCGAGGCCTTCGAGGCCGGGCGGGGCACGCTGCTGCTCTTGCTGTGGGGCGACCCCGAGGACCTCGCGGAGGCGGTCGCAGGCCTCGTGTGGCAGGAGACGGGCCTTGTCCTGCCCGCGGGCTCCCCCGTCCTGCTCGACGCGGCCTGGACGATGGCTGCGGCCGCGGTCGACACGGACCGCATGCTGCCCTTCCCGGCCCGCCGCAAGGGCCTCCCGCTGGTCCTCGCGACGACTGACCGCCTCGGGGTCGTGCGCCTCGGCGGCTGAAACGCGTCGCTGGCGGGCACCGGCTCGCACCAGCCGTGTCGTAGCGCGCCCTCGGCATGCCCACGTACGACCGGCCCCATCAGGGTCGGGGCTGCGTACACGCGGAAGCAGGAGGTGGCGTGGGGTCGTGACGATGCGCGTGATGGGTCTGAGGCCTCCGCACTCAGGGACGTGCCGATAGGTGTCACGGCGCCCCGAGCAATGCCCCAGCCTGCTGCAGCGCCACGACGAAGCGCTCGCGCGCCCGCTCGGACCGGGCCTCGGGGACCCCGCTCCCGCGGACGCCGTCGGTCTCCCTCGCCAGCTCGGCCTCGATCCAGCGGAGCGCGCGCCCGACACCCGGGTCGGCCCACGTCCGCTGCCAGTCAAGCGCACGCCTATCGGTGAGGCGGCGCCCCGCGAACCCTCGGGCGACCTCGTGCATCAAGAGCGGCCGTGCGAGCAGCGTGGCCACGACCGGCGCGTAGTCGTTTCCAGCGCCGCTCAGCGCTGCCGCGAGCGTCGGCGCCTCGGCTCCCTCCAGGCCTCGGTGTGTTCCGTGGCCAAGGTCCTCGACGGCAAGCCCCAGCGTCCGTGCAAGACGCCCGTGCAGGGCCCCGAGATCCGCGCGTGCAAAGCGGCCGAGGTCCTGCCAGCCGTCGCGCGCGGCCGGCGTCGGTGCGAGCCGCCAGACAGTCGTCGCACCGTTCAACCAATCGCCCGCTGCGGCCACATCGGCGTCGAGCCAGGCCGCCCACGCCTCATCCGGGAGGCGCCCCTCCGCCAGCACTCGCCCCCATGGGCGCGACGCGACCTCCACGCGGGTGGCCGCGACGCGTTCCCGCAGCGAGGCCATCCACGCAGTCATCAGAACACGATCGACGCGCCGATGCGCGGGTAGAGCCGCGGCTCCGGGTCGCTCAGGAAGCTCTCGAGGAACAGCTTGCGGTTGCCAGCGAGCGGGTCGCCCTCGACCGACAGAAGCAGGTTCAGCGCGTCCGAGGCCCGGAACTCGATGTTCAGCCCAAGGTACATCCGCACCCCGTTGTCGCGGCCCTGGGCCGTCGCCACCGAGGACGGCCTGAGGCGGTCGCTGTGCGCGAGCAGCCCCGCGTGGGCCGTGATCGCCGCGTTCTCTCCGATGAGCAGCGAGCCCTTCGCGGTGACCCGCAGGCCGAAGCTCGAGCGTTCATCCCCACCGAGCCCCCCGCCGATGGCGCCCTCGAGCGCCGCCGCGACCGTCGGGCCCTGCGCGTAGGTCCACTTGAAGACCGCCTCGAGCTCGTTGATGACGTTGAAGGCCGAACGGACGCGCACGCCCACGTCCATCCCGCGCCCGAGGCCGCCGCCGGCCTCGAGGTTCAGCGGGTAGGCCCAGACCTGCGGCACCGTCGTGATGAGCGTCACGTGGCCGGTGTTGGGGCTCAGCGCCCGCGCAGACGACGCCATCGGTCGATAGACCGGCAGGACCTTGGGCTTGTCGTCTCCAAAGGCCGCCGTCACCTTCACGATGCGGTCAGGCGCCACCGCGATGTTGAAGGACTCCTGGGCTCCGTCGTCCCGCTGGAACAGGACCACATGCGTCCCGACGGTCAGGTCGCCGATGTAAGGCGCGCGCCCGATGGGCTGCCCGTCGACGAAGACCTGGGCCGGCACGTCGCCGCGCGTCCGAAGCTCGACCTGCCCCTGCTGCGTCAACTCGGCGAGGATCTCGGGGTTCTCGCCCGCGACCAGCGCCACCGGCTTGCGCCAGGGCGTGTAACCCGAAGCGCGGACCTCGAAGGTGTGGGTCCCGGGTGACAGTCCAGTCGCGCGATGAGGAACGGGGACGGCCGGCGCGCCGTCGATCGACACGGTCGACCCCGGGATGCTCGAGGCGATGCGAACATCGGCCACCTCGGTCGGCGCCGTCTGCTTCAGCTCGAGACGCACCGTCGTCAGCTCGCCGCCGCGGACCTCGGCGGTCGCCTCGGCCCGGAAGCCACGCGCGTTGCGGGCCTCGATGACGTGGGTGCCAGGGACCACGCCGCCGCGCGTGACCGGGGCCGGGCCGATGGCCTCGCCGTCGAGGTACACGGTCGCGTCGTCGACATTGGCCAGGATCTTCAGGTCACCCGTGTCGGACTTCGCCCGCGCCAGCGTCGCGTCGAGCTTGGCGCGCTGCCCGGAGACGACCTCGACCGACTGCGAGAGCGGCTGGTGGTCTCCGAGCGTCAGCTCGACGAGGTAGGGACCTGGCGCGAGGTTGTCGAGGACCGCTGGCGTCAGGCCCGCGGGCGCGCCGTTGACGCGGATGGCGGCGCCAGACGGCACGGACGAGACGAGCAGCGATCCGCGCGGCGCCTCGAGCTTGCTCAGCACGATCTCGAAGTTGTTCTTCGCGCCCTCCGAGGCCTCCACCCAGCGCTCCCACGGGCTGTGGCCGTCGAGCAAGATGACCACCTGATGACGTCCAGGGGGCACCGACACCGTCGTCGGCAGCTTCCCGGACGGGACCCCGTCGATCGTCACGGTGGCGCCCTGAATCGCCGCGGCCCCCGTGAAACTAAGCTCGGCTGGCACGATGGTGCGCACGAGATTGAACAGCAGGGTCTGTGTCGCCCGCTCGATCACGAGCGGCTGCACCAGCGCCTCGAAGCCCGTCTTCGTGAAGCGCAGGCGGATGTTTCCGCGCGGCAGCTTGGCCTTCTTCAGGGGGGTCAGCCCGAGATACTCCTCGGCGCCGTCAGCGCGCAGCAGGCGCACCTCGGCGCCCGTTGGCACCGTGTCCACGTGGGTCGCCGTGGTCGGGACCGGGGCCGCCTCGGCTCCGGGCGACAGCGCGACGAGCAGCAGCGCCCCCGCGAGGGCGGCGAGGAGCCCCGGGATACGGGCAAGGGTCGGGAGCGTGCGAGCGTGCATGTGCGTTCCTGATGGGAAGATGACGCAGGGAGTGGTAGCTGGCGCCTTCGCCGCGCACCGCCTTCCGCTGGAAGCTCGTGCGCGAGGTACACGGGGACGCGAGCGCGCCCGCCGTGCGGCGCCCACGATAGCCCGGTTCCGCCATGAGTCAACCCACCTCCACCGTCGCTGCCTTCGCAACCACCGGTCCGGGACTCGAGCCCATCCTGCGGGCCGAGCTCGAGTCGCTCGGCTACGGGGGTGTCCGCCCAGGCGTCAGCGGTGTCGCCTTCCGCCCCGACCGACACGGCCTCGAGCGCGCGTGTCTCGCGCTGCGCACCGCCCACCGCGTCATGTGGACCCTCGGCGGCGTCGACGGCAGCTCGGCCGAGGCCCTCTACCGCAGCGCGCGCCAGCTCGCGCGGTGGTCCGGCCTCATTCCGCCAGGGGCCACCTTCGCAATCGCTGCAACCGCTCGTAATAACGACGTGCTTCGCGACCAGCGCTACGTGGGGCAGGTGCTGAAGGACGCCATCGTCGACGCCATCCGCGACGACCGTGGCAACCGTCCCGACGTCAACGTCGAGGACCCGGACGTCCTGATTCGCGTCTCGCTCTCGGGCCGCCAGGGCATCGTGAGCCTCGACGCGGGCGGCAAGACCAGCCTCCACGCTCGCGGCTACCGGACCGACGCCGGAGAGGCCCCGCTGCGCGAGACCCTCGCATCCGCGCTGCTCGATCTCGCCGAATGGGATCCGCGTGAGCCGCTCGTCGACCCGATGTGTGGGGCTGGTACCATCTGCCTCGAGGCCGCTCTCATCGGGACCCGGCGGGCACCCGGGCTCGTCGCGATGGCACACGGCCGACGCTATGGCTTCGAGCGGTGGCCGGGTTTCAGGCGCGACCGCCTTGACCGGCTCGTGTCGACTCTGGAGGGCGAGCAGCGCCCCGCCGATGGCCTCCGCATCTTTGGCTCAGACGTCTCTCCGGCCGCCATCCGCCAGTCGCGCGAGAACCTCGACCGGGCTGGCGTCGGACCCGCGGTCGCCTTCACCCGCGCCGACGCACTGCACTGGACGCCGCCGCCCGAGGGCGAGCCGGGCCTCATCATCACGAACCCACCCTACGGGGCCCGCCTCGGCACGCCGCGTGACGTCCTCGACCTCTACAGCGACTTCGGTCGCCATCTCCGCGCCGTCGCCCGGGGCTGGCGGGTCGCCATTCTCGCCCCCACGCCGCGTGAGGCCGAGGCCCTCGGCATCCCGCATCTGCGCTGGTTCAACATGAAGAACGGAGACATCGCGATCATCGCCTGCCTCGGGCGCATTCCGTAAGCGCGCTGCAGCGCCTGCACCGAATGAACGCCCATTCAGCCTGGGTCACGCGGCGAAGAACCGGCCGCGCGCGACGACCCACGTGAGGAGCGCGATCCCGGCGACGAGCGCGACGAGGGCGGCTCTGAACGTGAAGGTCTGGTCGGCGGTGTGGTCGGGTTCGGCCTCGCCCAGGACCGGGCGCTCGAAGCCCGGGTGTACCCATACGCGGACGGCGTCGCCGACCTTGTAGCGACCCGCGTCGAAGTCCTCACGGCTCACCCAGGCGGTCCCTGTCGCCTCGCCCCCGTCAGGACCGCTCCAACGCAGCGTGGCAAGCCCGCTCGCCGGGGCCCGCGATGCCAACCGCAGATCCGTCACCACGGCCAGCACCTGAGACCAGCGCCCCGCCTGGAGGCGCGCGCTCTGGTCGCTGTGGGTCCACGCCATCATGGCGGAGGTGCCGAGCAATATAACCGCGACAATCGCCCAGAGGCTGACTTTCATGGATCTCGATTGCGCCGAGGCGGACGCCGCGTCAAGTGGCGACGGTCGGGCTGGCGGTGGTCGAACTGCGTCGCACGGCGACGCGGCAGGGGACAAGTCCAGGATTCGTCGCTTCACGCTTGACCGCGCGGCCGTGGTGCGTCACGCCGTCCCCCCGCATGAGCCTCCTCCTCCGATTTCTGCGCACCTGGGGCGCCCGCCACGTCCCGGCGTACGCCGCAGGGCTCGTATTTCTCCTCGCCACCACGGCGCTGACCGTCGCTGTGCCCGCCCTCGTCGCGGAGGCAGTTGACGCAATGACAGCGCGCACCCCTGGCGACGCAGTGGCCTGGGCCTGGGCGGTCGTCGGAGCGGGCGTCGCGGTGATGGTCGTCCGGACCCTCTCGCGGGTGCTGTTCTTCAACCCGGGCCGTGTCATCGAGCACGACATGAAGTCGGCGCTCTTTGCGCATCTCCTGCGTCTGCCGCGCGCCTTTTACGACAGCATGAGCGCCGGGGAAATCGTCAGCCGTGGGACGAACGACGCCGCCGCCGTGCGCGGCCTCATCGGTTTCGGGCTGCTCCAGGTCTTCAACGTCGTGCTGCTGTTGGTCTTCACGGTCGGGCAGATGGTCCTGACGGACCTCGTCCTGACGGCGGTGTGCGTGCTCCCGCTCGTGCTGGCCACATTCATCCTCAGGCGGGCCGTGGGGCGCATGTTCGGGCTGATGATCCAGGGGCAGGAGGCGCTCGGGCAGCTCTCGTCCCGGGCGCTCGAGGCGTACGGCGGCGTCCCGGCGCTCCAGTCCTTCAACGCCGTCCCCCTCGCGCGCGCCCGCTTCCGCGAGGCCAACGACCGCCTCCTCGCCCACAGCCTCGACTCGGCCGCCATCCAGAGCTGGGCTCTCCCTGTCGTTGATGTTGCCGGCAACCTGTGCCTTGTTCTGATTCTCTTTGTCGGCGGAAACCGTATCATTGATGGCGAGCTGACGCCTGGCGCGCTCGCGGCCTTCGCTGGCTACATCCGCATCGTGGCGGGCGGCCTGACCTCGCTCGGCTGGCTCGTCGCGGCGCTGCAGCGCGGCTGGATTTCCCTTCGTCGCATCTACGAGATCCTCGACTCGCCAGCCCCCGACGCCGGGCCGGCGGGTGAGGTCGAGGCCGCGGCCGGACCAGCTCCGACGCTCGCGGTGAGCGGCCTGACCTTCCGCTATCCGCCGCGCCCGGGAGACCCCGAGGGGCAGCCGCCCGCCCTGTCGGACGTCTCGGTCACCGTCGCGGCCGGACAGACGCTCGGCATCTTCGGTGAGACCGGCAGCGGCAAGAGCACGCTGCTGTCGCTGCTCGCGCGCGTCCTCGAGCCGCCTCCGGGCACCATCCGCGCCGACGGGCGTGATCTCCGCGACGTCGCCGCGCGCGCCTGGTGGCGGCGCTGCGCCTGGGTCGCGCAGGAGCCGCACCTGTTCTCGCAGTCCATCCGGGACAACATCGCGCTCGCAGACTCGGCTTCGGCCCGCCCGCCCGGTCGCGTCGAAGCCGCCGCCGAGCAGGCCGCCCTCGCGAGCGACCTCGCGGCGCTCCCGCAGGGGCTCGAGACCCCGGTCGGCGAGCGCGGCGTGACCCTCTCGGGCGGACAACGTCAGCGGACGGCACTCGCGCGCGCGTTCTATCGGGATTTCAACGTGCTGCTGCTTGATGACGTGCTCTCGGCGGTCGACCACGCCACCGAGCGCCGCCTCATTGACGCCATCTACGCCCACCGCCCCGACGCGACGCGCGTCTTCGTGTCGCACCGCGTCAGCGCCTTGCGCGGGGCGGACCACATCATCGTCCTCGAGCGAGGGCGCGTCGTCGCCGAGGGGACGCACGCAAGCCTCATCGCGCGTGGCGAAGGACCCTATTTTCGCGCATGGCAGCTGCAGCAAGAGCGTGAGGACTCGCCGCCGGAATCCGTCGGATCCGTCACGGAGGTCCACGCATGAGCCCGCCCGCCGACACAGACCGCGCCCAACGCCTGAGCGACGGCCAGCTCCTCCGTCGTATCGGCGCACGGGTGGCCTACGAGCGGGGAGCGCTTGCGGTCGTCCTCGCGCTGACGCCCCTTGGCGTGCTCGCCCAGGTGCTCCAGCCGTGGCTGCTCCAACAGGGCATCGATAACCACATCGCGACCGGCGACCATCGCGGATTGCTCAACATCGCCGGCCTCTTCGCGCTCGCGGTCGTCGCGGCCTGGCTCAGCGCCTCGGTCGGCAACCTCGCGCTTCAGCGCCTGTCGCTTCGGGCGCTCGCGCGTCTGCGCGCGGACCTCTTCGACCATGTGACCGCCCAGGGCGCCGCGTTCTTCGACCGCCGCCACGCCGGAAGCCTGATGACGCGCACCATCAACGACGTCGACACGGTCTACGAGAGCCTCGCGCGCGGCGCCATCGCCATCTTCACGAACGGGCTCATGATCCTCGGCATGCTGACGGCCATGCTGCTGCTGTCGCCCGCGCTGACGCTGACGTCGTTTGCCTTCTCGCCGGTCATCTGGCTCATCGTCCGCTTCTTCCGCCTGCGTCTCCGCCCGGTGTCGGCCGAGATTCGCGACGCCCTGTCACGCCTGAACGGGTACTTCGCCGAGCGCGTCTTCGGCATGACCACGGTCCAGACAGGCGGTGCGGAGGCCGTCTCACAGAAGACCTTCGACAGCATGTCACTCGACTACATGCGCGCCTACCACCGGGCGAACTGGCTCGACGCCGGCCTCTACGCCGTCATGGACGGGATGAGCTCGCTCGCGACGGCCGCCATTGTCTGGTACGCCGCGTCGTCGCTGAGCGCGGGCCCCGCGTCCCCGGGCGAGGCGATCTCTGTCGGCCTCGTCGTGGCCTTCATCGACTACCTCGGGCGCATCTTCGTGCCGATTCGGGACCTTTCAGGCCAGATCGCATCTCTCCAGCGCAGCTTTGCGGCCCTCGACAAGATCTTCGCGCTGCTCGACACCGACGAGCGCATCCCGGACGCAGCCCCCGACGCCACGGCCGACGTCAACGCCGGGGCGGCCACAACCGGGGCGGTCACCTTCGACGACGTCTCCTTCGGATATCGCGCCGACGCGCCCGATGTCCTTCACGCGGTGAGTCTCGGGGTCGCCCCGGGCGAGGTCGTCGCCATCGTCGGCGCGACTGGCTCAGGCAAGTCGACCCTCGGCAAGCTGCTGCTGCGGATGTATGACGGCTACCGCGGGGCCATCGCCATCGACGGGCGCGAGCTGCGGACCTGGCCGCTCGAGGCGCTGCGCGACACGGTGACCGTCGTCCATCAGGACGCCTTCCTCCTCGAGGCGTCGCTCGCCGACAACGTCCGCCTCGGAGACCCGCGCATCACCGACGCCGCGCTCATCGAGGCGGCTCGCCTGGCGCAGGCGGAGGCCTTCGTGGCTCGCCTGCCTCAGGGATGGGACACGCGTTGCAGCGGTCGCGGCCAGAACCTCAGCGCGGGCGAGCGTCAGCTCATCGCCCTGACCCGGGCGTTCGCGCGCCCCGCCCCCATCGTTGTCCTCGACGAGGCGACCGCCAGCATTGACGCCAAGACCGAGCGGCGGATCGACGTCGCGCTCGAGAACCTGTTCCGCTCGCGCACGGTGCTCGTCATCGCCCACCGCCTGCAGACCATTCAGCGAGCCGACCGCATCCTCGTCCTCGACGGGGGGCGCATCGTCGAGCGCGGCGACCACGCCTCGCTGATGGCGCTCGGCGGGCGCTACCGCCACCTCGTCGAGACGGGCTTCGCGGTCGAGGCGGCCGAGGGGACGAGGGCGAATTCAACGAACGAATGAGCGCTCATTCAGCGCGCTGTGAGCCGCCTCGGGTGCGGGTGCGCGGGCGCTATCGCAGGCGAGCCCGGGTCAGGCGACCTGCCCCTGAGGCACCCTCCTTCGAAGTCCAGGGCCCTGCGTCCAGGCGGCCGATATCTGTCTGCCGAGATGACTCGCATGCCGCAGAGCACCTATTTGACAGGCCGGTCGTCAGGAGGTAGCAGGCGCGCCTTGCACCCACCCCAGCAGACGCCGCGCGTCCATGACGGACCGCCTCGGCGCAGGAGCCTCGCGTAACCATGAAGCCGATCATGCCCCTTCGTCCGTTCCTCCACGTGGCACCTGCCGCGCTCGCGTCCCTGATCACCGCCTGCGGAGACGCCGCGTCGCCCGCGACCGAGCCGTCGACAGACACCGTCGCCGACGCCACCGAGGCGAGCTCCGACACGGTGGACGCCGATGCGCCCGCGCCCGACTCGAGCGGCGGAGATCCGAGCGCCGACGTCGCGCAGCCCGCCGACGCGGCCGCCGAGGGCGACACGGACGCCGCGGCAGGCGAGGCCGACACCTCCACGGGCGCCGCCGACACCGCCGCGCCCGCGTCGCCCTGGACCCTCCTCTCCCAGCCCTGCGGGAGCACCCGCGTCGACGCGCTCCATTGCGACGACCAGGCCACCTGCTTCATCGGCTGTGGACAGGACGCCAACGGCGACGTCGGCCTGCACCGTACGACAGACGGTGGCGCGACGTGGGCCGAGCCCGGCACGACGCCCCCCGCGGCGCTCGCGGGCACGCGCGTCAACAGCATCTCCCGCTCGAGCGACGGGCTGCTCTACGTGGCTGGCGACCTGCCCCAGAAGGTCGGCGTCGTGTCGCTCGGCGCGACGGGCGCCCTCGGCACGGTCTGGGAGGCCGGGACGACCACGGACAACAGTTTCACCGCGGGCGAGTTCGCGCGCGCGGCCAACGGCGTCGCCTTCGTGGGCAGCCTGACGGGCTTCTCGAACATGCACCGGCTCGGCGACAGCGCGCCATGGACGGTCGGCCCGCGCCACTCGGTGCTCGCGGTCGCGGCGCAGGGCGACACCATCTACGGCGTCGGCGCCACCATCGCCTCGCCGCCCACGGTCTACGTGTCGAAGGTCGACGGCGGCGCGTTCAGCTTCGACGTGGTCGAGCTCGCCGCGAGCGGGCTCGGCGCGTTCCGCGGAGAGCTCTGGGGGGTGGCGGCGGACGCGGCGGGCGTCACGGTCGGCGGCGTCAATCAGGACGCAGACGTGGGCGTCGTCTTCACCCACTCCTTCGGCTCGGGCGACGCGAGGACGGCCGGGGGCTGGGCGCAGTACGACCTGCGGACGTTGTTCCCCGGGGACGCGAGCACCTGGATCGAGGGCATCTGCCGAGGCGATGGGGTCATCTACGCCGTGGGCCGCGAGTCGCGCCAGAACTGGGGTATCGTTCTGCGCTCAACCGACGGCGGCGCGACCTTCAAGGACGTCTCGCCCTACGAGGCCGGCGTCACGAGGTCCGACCTTCCGCCCGTCTACCGCTGCCAGGTTGTCAGCGGCAAGCTCGTCGTGGCCGGCGCAGGGGGGCTCTTCGGCGTCTACGCACCCTGACGCTGACGCAGGTCACGGCGCTCGGCCCGCGGGTCGGGCGCCGTCCCGTCCCGCTGCCAGAGCGCCAAGGGCCAGCTCAACGCGCCTTCGCCCGCCACCGCCTTGTGCCCCCAACGACCAGGGCCCCAAGCCACGCGAGCCACGTCATCGGTGACGTGCCGCCGTTGCACCCCGACACCTCGACCACTCGGATGCTTCCGCGGAGTTCATGGCGTGCCGTCGCGAGGGGCGCGCCAGAGGACGGGGTGGGCGGTTCCTGGGGCTCGGTGACCTCGCCACACAGGCCCGCCTCGCAGCGCGACCCGGACGGGCAGGGGGTCTGCGTGAGGGCGCCGCCCGCACAGACCTCGCGCGTCTCGCTGTCGACGCACCACGCGCCGTCGACGAGGCCGGTCTCCCCGAGGCACCGAGCCGGAACGCAGCCTGGTGCCGGCTCGCCAGGCGGGTCGAAACACCGCGCCCCAGCCGCGCACGTCCCCGCTGTCAGGACGCCACCAGCGCAGTCCGCGCGGGTCGCGTCGTCGAGACAGAAGGACGCATCCGGGCCTCCGCCCGCCTCACAGCGCACATCCACACACAGCGGACCGTCGGTGCACCGCGAGCCAGTCGGGCAGGGGGTCACCCCATAGCGGCCGCGGTCGTCGCAGGTGCCGATACCCTCGCCATCACAGACGGCCACATCTGGCGTCTCCCGGCAACGCGGCTCGCCGACCATCGCGAGCAGCTCGGCCTCGGTCCCGTTGAAGCGGTTCATGTCGACGCCGCCGCTGATGCCAGCGACCGTGCCAGTCGACGAGTACTGCCAGAGCGTCCAGCGCGACCACGCGGCGGCGATGTTGGGGCAGGCGGCCCCCGTGTACTGCGCATGCCACAGCGGGTAGTCGCTGAACGCGGTCGAATCGACGTTGCCGTTCCAGAAGTAGCGCCCGGTGTAGATGATCGGCTGCACGCCGAGCGCGGCCTCAACCCGGTCGAGCCACGCGCGGATGTTGCGCACCATCGTGGCGCTGTCGGCGCCGTCGGTCGACTCGACGTCGATGACCGGCGGCAACTCGCCGAGGCCATAGCGCTGGTGGTAGTCGATGACGATGTCGGCCTGCACGACCGGGTCCTCGTCCTGCCGGAAGAACTGATAGCTGCCGCGCGGGATGCCGTGCTCGAGCGCGCCGGCCCAGTTCGCGACGAACTTCCCGTCGAGGACGTTCGGGCCGTCCGAGATCCGGATGATGGCGTACTTCACGCCGTCCGCGGCCACCTGACGCCAGTCGATGGTCCCCTGCCACTTCGAGACGTCGATCCCGAAGACGGTGGGGCCGTCGGCGCAGACCTCCGCGGGGGCGATGGTGACCGATGGCGCAGGCGGAGGCGCATCCGTGACCGCCGCATCGCACGCGGCGAACGCGACACCAAGGGCTGAGAGGGCGACGTGGGCGGACGAGCGCATGGCCACAGCGTCGCACAACATCGCCGCCGGGTCGACCCCCAGGGACGCAGTCCGACCCAGACCCATGCAGACCGACGCGGCCCCGCGCCGAGGTCGTCAGGACCGCTGTCACTGGCGCCGCGGCGCCAGACGTTGACGCAGACCGACTCAGGCCACGTCCGACTTGAAGGCCGCGACGGCCGCGTCGAGGCCGACCTCTGCGCCACCGAGCCTCAACGTATCGCCCGCGGTCACAACACCGACACGGACACACGGGTGCCCACTCAGCGCCGCCGCGAAGGCAGCGGCGTTGGCAGCCGCCACGGTGCCGACGAGGCGCGCCGGATCCTCGGTGAAGGCCGCGCGGCCCGGCCGGAAGGCCCCGAGCGGCGCGAGGTCGACGTCGAACTCGCAACGCCCGCCGATGGCCATCTCCGCGACCGCCACCGCGAGGCCGCCCTCGCCTGCGTCGTGGCACGCCGTCACGAGCTCCGCGCACATCGCCGCATGAAGCGCCACATAGCGCGCTGGCGCCGCATCGTCCGGGCGCGCGCACTCGGCGTCGACGGTCGGCCCGACGACGAAGATGGCGTCGCCCGCCGCCTTGAAGTCCGACGTCACGCGCTTCGTCGCGTCGGGCACGAGGCCGAGCGCGGTCACGACGAGCGTCGGCGGGATAGCGCGCCGCGAGCTGTCGGGGGCCGTCTATTCGTTGTTGAGGCTGTCCTTGCCCGACACGAACGGGGCCCCATACGCGAGGGCCGCGTCATGGCAGCCTTCGCAGGCCCGCACCAGGGCGCCGCAGCGGTCAGGCAGGCGGGCGAGATTGAAGGTGCAAACGGCGCCAGTCGAGGTGTAGTTGGCGTTGTCGCACCCGGCCGTCACGCCGGAAGGTCCGGTTGCGGAGAGCATCAGTGCGCCACGCGGCATGGTCACCCGCAGCTTGGCGTTGCTGACGCCAGAGCCCGGGGCGGCTGTCAGCGAGGACGCGACTGCGACGTTGACCGACGTCCCGCCGCCTGGCGTGAATTCGGCCGGCACCGTGAAGTCGACGGTGCCGGTGGGGGCCTGCGCCCTCGCTACGTCGCCCGCGAGGGCGAGGATGGACGCGTACGCGACGAGCAGGCTCAGTCGGCGGCAGGGGATGGCGGTTCGCATCATGACGGACACTCCGGGTGCCCTGAACGTTCCGAGGCTACACCACCCCAGCGTCACGGCGCCAGTGTCGGTGGGGGCTCTGTCACAAGTCCTCAACCACAGCCTGCGTGAGGCCACGGCGATGAATCCGTGTGTGTTCGCTGGCAAGGGCGAGGATCACGTGGGGGTCCCGCAGCGCGTCCAGCTGCAGCGCCACCTCGCCGCCCCGCCACCGGACCGCAAGCCGTGCGGCCTCCTCGAGGTCGCCGGGCCCGACGAGCGCGACCGCCTCGAGAGTCGACCAGGGCACGCGCGAGGATGCGGGCGGCGAGCCCCCCTCGCCCGCGAGCTGCCGGATGAAGACGCTGTCGAGGACACGCGGCCGCGGGATGAGGCCTTCGCGGGTCAGCGTCACCTCACCGCAGTCGACCTCGCCGCCGGCCTCGAGCGTGGCGCGGGCGGCGTCGACGTGGCGCCACAGTCCGCGGAAGATGCAGTCCCTTGCGCCCTGTTCATCGTGGAACGGGGTCTCGATGGCCACCGAGCCGCCGTCGCTGCGGATGAAGGTGTAGCGGTCGACGCGCCATCCCTTCGTGAAGACGGGGTTCGAAGCCTCGACGCGGGCCTCCAGCGCGAGGTGCGCGACGTCCTCGAAGCGGAGGTCCACCTTGCCGCCGGCCCCACGCCATGCGAGGCCCGCCGCGTCGACGCGCAGGGTCGTCCCGGCTGACCGGAGGGCCTTGACGGCGATGAGGAGCCCCGCGAGCACCCCAACGCCGCGCAGGAACAGGTAGAGGCCCTCGAGGAAGGCCTGCGCGCCGTTGGCCTCGATGGTCGACAGCGGGACGCTCAGCAGCGCAGAGAAGCCGTACATCAGCAGCGGCAGCGCGACCGCGATGCCGAGCTCTCCGACCGTCTGGCGACGCTCCTTGCGATAGACCCGCGCAGGGACGCCGGCCCGGTCCGCGGCCGGACCAGACCTCGGGTGCGACCGCCAATCAGGCTCGCCAGCCGGCTCAGACCACATCCGACTTGAAGGCCGCGACGGCTTCCTCGAGGCCGATGACCGCCCCGCCGAGCTTCAGCGCATCGCCCGCGGTCACGACGCCGACGCGGACGCAGGGGAGCCCGGCCAGCGCCGCCTCGAAGGCCGAGGTCGCGCCAGCCGCGACGGTCACGACGAGGCGAGCCGGGTCCTCCGCGAAGGCCGCCCGGTCCGCGCGGAAGGGGCCGACGGGGGCGAGGTCAGCCTCGAAGCCGCAGCGGCCGCCGATGGCCATCTCCGCGAGGGCCACCGCGAGGCCACCCTCGCTGGCGTCGTGGCAGGCCGTCACGAGACCTGCCCGCATGGCCGCGTGCAGCGCCAGATACCGAGCGGGCGCGGCGTCGTCGGGGCGGGCGCACTCGGCGTCGATGGTCGGCCCGACGATGTAGATGACGTCGCCCGCGGCCTTGAAGTCCGAGGTGACGCTCTTCGTCGCGTCTGGCACGAGGCCGAGGGCGGTCACGACGAGCGTCGGCGGGATGGCGCGGCGGCTGCCGTCAGGCGCCGTCCACTCGTTGTTGAGGCTGTCCTTGCCCGACACGAACGGGGTCCCGTAGGCCAGCGCGGCGTCGTGGCAGCCCTCGCAGGCCCGTACGAGCGCGCCGCAGCGGTCTGGCAGGCGCGCGTCGCCCCACGAGAAGTTGTCGAGGATCGCGAGCTGCGACGGGTCCGCGCCGACGGCCACCGCGTTGCGCACGGCCTCGTCGATGGCGCGCCAGGCCATCGCGTAGGGGTCGATGAGGCCGTCTTCCGGGCAGAGGCCGAGCGACAGCACGACCCCCTTCGGGCCGACGCCCGCCGTGTAGCCGCCCGCGCGGACGGCCGCCTCCTGCGCCTCGAGCGGCACGCTGACGGCCGCGTCGCTCGGCGCGTCGCGGTTGACGCCGATGAGGGGCCGCACGACCGTCCCGCCCT
>SYAK01000255.1 GCA_005788935.1 Pseudomonadota bacterium | reverse complement strand
GAAGCTGTCATTCGCGCCAGTGCGCCCGAGCTGGACGGGCGAGCGCCTGCTTGACCCTATCCCGCTCACCGAGCTGGTGCCCTACATCGACTGGGCGCCATTCTTCCACGCATGGGAGCTGCGCGGCAGCTTCCCGGCCATCCTTGAGGACGCCGTCGTGGGTGAGGCGGCGCGCGAGCTGTACGCCAACGGGACGGCGCTGCTGAGCCGCATCGTCGCTGAGGGTTGCCTGACGGCGAAGGCGGTCGTGGGCCTCTTGCCTGCGAACCGCGAGGGCGACGATCTCGTCGTCTGGACCGACGAGACCCGCGCCACCGTGCGGGCGCGCCTGCCGATGTTGCGCCAGCAGCGCGAGCGCCCGGGCGACGATGCGACCTACACCTCGCTCGCGGACTTTCTCGCACCGGCCGGGACGCCCGATTGGCTGGGGATGTTCGCGGTCACGGCGGGACACGGGGTGGACGTCCACGCGTCGCGCCTCGAGGCGGAAGGTGACGATTACTCAGCGATTCTGGTCAAGGCGCTCGCGGACCGGCTGGCCGAGGCGGGGGCCGAGTGGCTGCACCGCGAGATTCGGCGCGCCTGGTACGTGCCCGACGAGGAGCTCGCCGTCACCGAGCTTCACCGCGAGAAATACCTCGGCGTGCGGCCTGCGCCCGGTTACCCGGCCTGCCCCGACCACACCGACAAGCCGACCATCTTCGCGCTGCTTGACGCCGCCCGCGCGGGCATGGACCTCACCGAGCACCTCGCGATGACGCCAGCGGCCTCGGTCTCCGGCTTTTACTTTGCGCATCCGGATTCACACTACTTCGCGATCGGGCCGGTCGGTCGCGACCAGCTCACGGACTACGCCCGCCGCAAGGGTTGGGACCTCGCGACGGCCGAGCGCTGGCTCGCGCAGAACCTGAACGGGTGAGACGCGCCCTGGGGGCCTCCCGCTCGGCGGGGGCCCTCACCCGACGCGTCGCGCGTTACCACGTCACGCGTTGCGTATCACTGCCGCCATCGAGGGTCTGCGGTCCGAAGACGCTGTCGAAGAAGACCTCGAGGCGACCGTCGTGCGGCATGAGGCTGACGTGGCCCGCGGCGGCGCGGCGCGGGGCGTGACCGAGGGACTCGACCTGGCAGGCGAAGAGCGTGCACCCGTATTTCATGCCGCCGTTGGGGTCGTAGCAGGTCCGCGCGCGGGAGGCGTTGTCCCAGATGGCGCCCGTGCAGCGCGGGTAGATCCCGCCGTCGGCGACCTCTCCGGAGACGGTCCAGCCGCCCCCTTCCCAGCGGAGAAGGCGCAGCCCGCGGTCCTCCGGGAAGGACTGTCCGCCCTCGGGGACGTCCAAGACGCGGCGCGCGACCGCCACCCAGACGCGCACGCCGTCACCGACGACGGCCGAGAGGCCTGGCTGCATGCGGCCGCCCCGAAAGACGTCCGGTGTCTCGGTGAAGAGGCCCGGGACGGTCGGGAGGTCCGCGCGTGACGTGAAGGCGTCGCCGCCGGGTGTGAGCGTGTGCAGCGTCGCGACGTCTCCGGTCTCGGTCGCGACGGCGAGGCCGTCACCGTGCGGACCCGCCGCGCGGACGCCATCGGGAAGCGGGATGGCGGGACCGACCGGCACCTCGGCGCCGAGGTCGACGCGATGGGCGTGGGTGGCGGTCAGGACATGGAGGCGCGACCCGGCCACCGTCACGTGCAGCGCCTCTCCCGGCACCGTGGCGCCCGTGACCCAGCCGTCGGGGGTCAGCCGCATCAGGAAGGTCTCGGCGCCGCCCGCGCCCGCGAGCACGATCCAGGGCTCGCCCGCGTGCGTCGTGACCGCCATCAGCGCGCCCGTCTCAGAGCCGTCGGGGATGGGCACGTTCGGCAGCGCGCTCCAGCGCGGCACGCCCGCCGCGTCGTAGGCCATGCGAAAGAGCCCGGCCGTCACGGGACGCACGAGCGCGTAATCCTGGATGACGGTCTGTCCCGACCCAAAGACGTCGCTGCGCGAATAGCGCGCGCGCCTGACCGCGAGCAGCGCCCCGTCACCCTCCGCGATGAGCCGCGGCAGGTCCTCCGACAGCGACAGCTGGTCGTCGGGGAGCACGCCGTGCCGCCCGCCCGCATCGAGGCTCGTCACCTGAATCGTGATGCCGTTCGGGATCTTCGTGCCGTCCGACGTCGCAGTCCAGTTGCCTTCGCGGATGACCGCGAGGGGCTCGCCGCCGACGATCGCCATGGTCTGCCCGTGGTCGGGTACGCCGAGCCCGTCGACGTAGGCGCGCGCGAGGGTCTGCTTGTCGTGGTCGAGCAGCTCGACTTCGCCAGTCAGGCCCACGAGGTCAAAGGGGTGCCGGCCAGGTGCCAGGCCCTCAGGCCACGCGAAGACGTAGCTCGCGTAGCGCTTGCGCAGGAGCGGGGCGTCGAGGCCGCCGATCTTCGCGACGACCGGCTGGGGAACGCTGTCGAGGTTGCCGTAGATGGTGAGGGCGCAGCCCTCGGCGCGGCCGCTTCGGCAGCTGGTGAGGACCCGCGCCGTCTTGTCCGACCAGGGCAGGGCAGGCGGCTTCGGAAAGACGGCCGGCGCGCCAGGTCGCAGGTCGAGGATGAGGTAGGGGGCCGCCTGGGACGACCGCCCGTCGGCGCGCTTCACCCAGAGCGTCCCAAGCTTCGGGGTCGACGGGACCCCGGACGAGTGGAAGCAGAGGTTCGCGTTCGACCAGCTGTAGGTGGGGACCGGGCGGCCCTCGGCGAACAGCGTGCCCGAGGTCCCGAAGCCCTCTCCCCTCAGGCAGATCGAGGCGTCGGTGTCATCGCCACCGATGCGGATGAAGCCCTGCCAGGGCGCGAGGTTCGGGTCACTGTGGTCCCAGTTGCTTGACGAGAAGCACGGCTCGGCTCCGCGGGTACAGGTGTCGAGGTCGCGCGGCGGCCAGCCGTCGAGCGGGGCCTCCACACGGTCCTCGGCAGGATCCCGGAAGAGGGACAGGTAGGGCGTCATCGCCGAGGCCGCGCGACGGCTCGCGACGAGGCCCGCCTGAACCTCGAAGGCCCAGACATCGCCGTCGAGCACGTACACCCGGGTCAAATCGCCCTCCTGGCGCAGGAGGAGGTCGGAGGGGTGCACGAAGCCGTCCGCGACCGTCTCCCAGGCCTCAGCGTCGCGGTGGCGGCGCGCGACGAGCCCCTGACGCCCGTCGACCACGTAGAGCCAGCCAGCGCTGTCCATCGCGACCTGCGTCGCCTCGCCCGGGTACAGGATGCAGCCGCTCACGTCGCCACGCTCGGCGTCGCAGGCGGACTCTGGCGGCAGCTCGCCGTCTCCGAGGCGCGCGAGGCCAAGCGCCGTGACCCAGCCGAGCTCGGGCGCGAGGTGGACCTTGCGGGCCCCGATCTTGCGCTTGAAGATGGCGTAGCCCGCGGGGGAGGCGGCCGCGAGTCCTGGCAGCGGCTTCGAGATGGCACGCAGCGGCTCGGAGGCGCTGCGGGGCCAGGTTCCCCCGAGGGTCGCGAACAGGGTCTCGCCCTCGATGTGGGTCACGCCGTACACGTCGCCGAGCGGCTGCGTCGGGCGCCCGGGCGCTGGCTCGTTCTGCCCCAGGGTGGCGGAGAACACCGTGCCGAGCCGTGGCGAGACCTCCCGAATGCGCAGCTCGGGGGTCTGCGTGTCGCGGCCAAAGGTGTTGACGAAGACCTCGAGCCCCCGCTGCGTCGATAGGCCCGAGATCCGCGCCCCCGCGTCGTCGTAGCGGGCGTACACGTCGAGGAGGGGCTTGGCCGGTGGCGGAGCGCCGAGCAGGTGGCGCCAGTTCCCGACGAAGGCGTGCCCGTCCTCGCGCAGCGCGAAGCGGTCGCCGACTTCCGAATAGGCGCCGCGGCGCGCGTGGAGGTACAGGCGGCCGGCCTCCCAGGCGGCCGGGCTGCCGGTCACGAGGTCGGCGACCGGGGGCCCCGAGGGCGTGTCGTCGAGCTGGCAGACGAGCGTCCCCGAACGCTTCAGGGTCGGGTCGACCTGCAGCAGCACCGCGCGGGAGGGGGCCCCGCTCGCATGCGACTCGGTGAACGTCAGCGGGGCGTCGAACCGCTCTGCCCCCGCCGCAAAGCGGACACGCTCCAACACGCCCGCACCCCCACGGAGGGCCCCGCGGATGCGGAAGGTCTCGAACCCGAAGGTCAGCCCGCCAGACGCCTCGCGCTGCGACACCGGGCGCGCGAACCAGACGTCGTCTCCCAGGAGCCAGAGCCGTTCGATGTTGCTCGCGACGAAGTCACCCTGGATGTTGGGCTCCGTCGGGCGCGGGAAGCGACGCCAGGCCCCTCCCTCGCGCACGGGGATGAATTGGGCCGACATGACCGCGAGGGTGCCGTCGGCCCGCAGGTCCGCCGCCCCGTGGACCCTTGTCAGGAGCTCGGCACCAGACGGGTCGCCCGGGTCGGGAACCGGCACCTCGATGGCGCGCGCGTCGCCCATCGTCGGGTCGTCCAGATTGGCCGTCTCGAAGAGCACTGGCCACATCCCGCCCGGCACTTCGCGGGCGAGGATGCCGCGCGGCCCGGCCATCGTCATGCGTGCGACCGGTGACAGGAAGCGGGGCGCGCTGCCGTCCGACTTGAGCAGGTGAAGACCGAGCTCGCCGCTGACCACGAACCGTCCATCCGGGAGCCTGTAGCCGTCGCTCTGCAGGTATCCGGGGATCTCGGGGCGGTCCATGATGACCGCGGTCTGCCACGTGTTTCCCGCGTCCTCGGTGATCGCGATGGTGATGGGCGACGTCCCGACCTGCCAGGCTTGCGACCGCAAGGTCCACGTCCGGGCGTCCTGAAAGTGGATGGCCCGCCAGGCGGAGTCGCGCAGGAAGGAGAGGCCCTCGAAGCCCGGATCGCCGATGTCGAGTCGCTCCCAGCGTCGCCCCGCGTCGGTGGAGCTCAGGATGCCCTGGTCGAACTCGGCAAGAAGTGCGCCCTCTGGCGCATGTTTCAGGTTCTGAAACGTATATCCGTTTTCGCAGGTCACGCCGACGTCGACCGTCTCGAACGGCACGTTCACGCCCGCGGGTGTCTGCTCGGCCGCGTCCGGCAGCAGCCATCCACACCCGCTGGCCACGGCGGCCAGCACACTCGCGACAGCCCCATCTCGCAGCGTTGCCTTCATGCGCCTCGACGCCTCCATCCTGTCGGTATGCCGTGTCGTGCCACAGCTTCGGGCGCGACTCAACCCGCACGCCTGACGGTGTGTTCCCGGACGGAGACGTCGCTCGGCGTCGTCAGGACAGCGGCAGATCCGAGGGCTGTCGCACGGTCGGCTCGTCCTCGCTCGCCTGCCACACGGCCGCGAGGGCCTCGTCCTCGGCCGAGACGGCGGCGGCTTCGGCGGCTCCGAGGGCGGCCATCTGGGCCCGCCGTTCGCGCAGGCGCCACCACGCCGCGAGCAGGAAGATGACGGTCGCGAGGCCCCAGATGAGCTGTCCGTCCCAGAACAGGTAAAAAAACGAGGCGCCGGTGTCGACGACCTCCGAGCCGCGCGCGACCGACGCCTCGGGTGAGATGCCAAACCGCGCCTCGAAGGTGGTCGCGAAATCCGGCGCCGCCGCGAGTGGCCCGAGCGCCGCCAGGACCGCCTCGGGCCCCCGCTCGCGCACGAGCCACCGCACGGCCAGCGCGGCCTGCGCGTACGCGGTTGACACCCCCGAACCCTCGATCGGGAAATCTTCGATGACCCTCTCGGGCTCGAGCAGTGACCCGGTGCCAGCCGCGCGCAGGGCCTGGTCGAGCCGCTCGCCGGGGGACTCGCCCGACAGCCAGATGGCGAGCCCCTCGGCGAACCAGCGCGGCCAGTGCGTCCGCGCGCCTCCGTCCGCGTGCCCCTCGCGCGAGAAGACGTGGGTCAGGACGTGGGCGAGCTCGTGGTCAAAGGTCTCCTGCAGCGTAAAGACCGCGGTTCCGTGGGCCCGGAGGACGATGCGCTGCGCGTCGAGGAAGGTCACGCCCGCGGCCCACTCCGACATCGGCGAGGGCTCCGGGAAGGCCTCCGCGAAGCTGAAGGCGTCTTCGGCGACCCAGACGTCGATCGGCGGGCGCACCTTGTCGCAGACCCGCAACCGATTGCACATGAGACTGAACTTCGGCTCGGCTCCTTCCGCGAGCCGCGCGAGGGTGCCACGCACGTCGGGCGCCCCGAAGAAGCGGAAGTGGGTCGTCGTGAGCGTCGGCGATGCGGTGGCGACGAGCGCGCGCTCGGCCTCCGACGGCCCCGCGAACGCGGCAGGGCCGAGCATGAGACACAGCAACACGAGCGCGGTGACAAGCCGTCGAATAGCGTGGGGCATCGCGCGAGGGTATGATCGCCCGGCGTCTGGACAAGGGCCGGGCAGCCTGACTGCGCTCAGCGCGCGCTGTTGCGGGCTCCGGGCGTGCCCTCGTTGCCAGCGGTCCCGTACTCGCGGGTCGCGCGCGCCCAGCCATCCGGGATGGTGCCGTTCGAGGTGGGGCCGCGGCGCTCCATGCTCGCCCCCGAGCGGAAGACGGAGGCCCAGTCCTCGAAGCGCGAATAACGCGTCTGGTCGACGAGGTTGGCGGTCAGGCCAGCGCCGTCGTAGAGCAGCACGGCGCCGACGGTGTTCGGCATGTAGAACGCCGAGTTTCCGTAGGCCAGATCGACGTCTGCGCCACCGTTGACGGTCGGGTTGTTCGCCATGCCGACGACGAGGAAGCCGCCAGCCGGGATGGACAGGCCGGTGCCGCGCAGGGTCCAGGCCTGGGTGGCGCAGTCGCGCAGCTGCCAGCCAGCGACGTCGACGGGTGCGCTGCCCGGGTTGTACAACTCAACCCACTCCTGGTTGACGTCGCTGCCCATCGGGTCGGCCATGATTTCGTTGATGATGACGGCCCGGGTGCCGGTCGCGTCGGCGGGCGCCTGGCACTCGTTCGGGATGCACTTCGAGAGGCCGGTCGACGCGCCAGGCTGCGTCACGACGACGTCCTCGGGGCCGCGCGGCTCGATCTTGTGGTTGCCGAAGCTGAAGTTCAGCGGGCCGGTGATGGACGCGAACTGGTCGCCGAGGCGGGCGTCCCAGTGGTAGGCCATATCGTCGATGCGGAGACCGCCGCCGACCTCGAACTCACCGAACTCGAAGGGACAATCCGGCTTCGTGTGGGTCGTGGCGACGTTGACGACTCGGACGAGGACCGACTCCATCATTTCGGCGAGCGGGCCGTTCGTCGCGAGGTGCAGCGGGTGCAGGGCCTCGTAGGGCAGCGGCACGTCGATTTCGTCGCGGACCGTCAGGGTCTCGAGGTAGACCTGCGTATTCTCGAAGAACTCCGAGTAGTTGCCGGTGATGTCGACGAGCTGCCCGGGCTTGGTCTCG
>SYAK01000023.1 GCA_005788935.1 Pseudomonadota bacterium | reverse complement strand
TCGTCGTCCTCGTCGTCCGCCTCGCCCTCGCCGTCCTCGTCCGCCATGTCCTCAAGGATCTCATCAAGATCCATCGCGCGCAGCTCGGGGACGATCTTCTGCCCGCGCTCCGAGAGGCCCCAGCGGATGCCGATGAGCCGGATGACGCCGCTCGCCGCGAGCCAGTCGACCCAGGCCTGGAACGCGGTCAGGGTGATGTACTTCCCGGGGTACACGTAGCTCGTGATCATCCGGTAGAGCTCGTGGATCGAGTGCAGTCGCCCGCCCTGCTGCACGTCGAGGGCCTCGAGGACGTACTTCACGAGCAGGATGTTGACCTCCTTCAGGCGGTCGAAGAGCGCCTGCTGGAAATCCTGATCCGAGCGCGCTTGTGCGAGCTTCTTCGCGGTCTTGCCGACCTTCACCGTGGTCTTGTCCCACGCGATGTCGACGAGCGAGAACAGCACCGGGGCTCGCTCCTTCTCCCACATCCCCTGCTTGCGCGCGAAGTCCCGGAACAGCTTGAACTTGCTGTTCCCCGGCTGCTGCAGAAAGCTCAGGATGAGGCGCAGTTTCCCCATGTACTGGTCGAACCGGGTCCCCGCGATCGCCTCGAAGTCCACACGCTGCATCGATGCACTCTCCTCGCTCGCGCGCCACGCCTCACGGCGCACGTCTGCGCTCGCCGAGCCTAGCCCCGATCCGCGCCGCTTGTCACCTCCCCGGCGGCAGGCTAGCGTCCAGACGCACCCGCGCCCGCTTTCGCCAGCCGCCCCGGAGAACGCCCATGACCCGCCACCTGGCCCTCGCCTCTGTCGTCACCGCCTCGCTCGTCGCCTGCTTCGGAGATACGAACGACCCCAGCTTGTCGGTCACCCAGGCCGCCTGCGAGGCCTATTGCTTCGACATGTCGGATGCCTGCAAGGGCGCCGACCAGCAGTACGAGGACCGCAGCTTCTGCGTGGAGCACTGCGCCGACTGGTCGGGCTGGTCCGCGGGCATCGCAGGCAACCGCGAGTCGAACGACCTCGCCTGTCGCGAGACCTACCTCGCCGAGGCGTCGGCTGGCATCGTCATCGCGCAGAACTGCCTGCGCGCGGGGCCGACGGGCGGTGACGCCTGCGGCACGCTGTGCGAGAACTACTGTGACCTCATGGACGCCAACTGCGGCGGCCACCCGATCGCGCTGCCGCGCCCCGAGTGCATCGCGAAGTGTCGCGGTCTCGCGACGAGCGGCGGACCGCTCGACAAGACCGGCAACACGGTCCAGTGTCGCATGTTCCACCTCGGCCTCGCCGCCCACGAGCCGCCCGACTCGACGAACCTGCACTGCCCGCACGGCGGCATCGAGTCGGTCCCCGGCTTCTGTGGCGGCGACTGAGCCCGCCCGACGCGCGGCCCCCGCTGGCTGGCCCGACGCCCCTTGACCCGCGGGCGCCCGTGTCGACTCCCTCCCGACCGCGCGGGATCGCCCCGGCCCCGGCGGGTCTGGAGGGTCCCATGCGTCTCTGGTTGCCGGCTACCTGCTCGCTCGTCTTGTCCGCGATCACCCCCGCCTGCGAACGATCGGCGCCCGCCCCGACGCCCGAGGCGCCCGCCGTCGTCCTGACCGACCCGCCGCCCGCCCTCCCGGGGGCTGCGGCGCCCGCCGAGCCGCCAGCGGGGGACCTCCCGCCTGGGCATCCGCCGCTCGGAGACGCAGACCGCAAGGCGGCTCCGGGCCCGGTCGATCCGTCGACGCCGCTCCCGCCCGGTCACCCGCCCGTCACCGGCGGCACCGCAGCGAGCGGGGCGCCTGTCGCGGGCGCGGCCGCTGTGCCAGCCGAAGAGGGGGTGGAGCTGCCGCTCCCGCTCGAAGGCTCGGGCGGCCTCAGCGAGCTCGCCGTGCGCGTGCAGATGTTGCCCGAGGCCCTGCGGGCCGACTTCGACCTCGCCTTCCGCCTCGTCTTCACGATCGCGCGGCAGAAGCGTGACGCGGCGCGCGCCCAGCCGATCGTCGACACGCTCATCGCGGCCCCCGAGGTCGCGGCCAAGGCCGCCGGGCATCGCCTCGCGGGCTACCTCGCGATCAACCGCGGCTTCGACAGCGTGGCGGCGCTCGCGGCTTACCGCAAGGCCGTCGAGCTCGATCCGAACTACGGCGAGGCCCATTATGCGCTGTCGTTTACGCTCGCGATCAGCGATCTGGCCGCTGGCAAGGTCCACTTCGAGCGCGCGACCGCCCTCGGGGTCCCCGACACGCGTGGGCTCCGCGGCCAGTTCTACGGCGAGGGGCGCTGAAAAAAGCGGGCCCACCGTTGACCGCTGGGGGGCGAGTGCCTAACGTGCCGGCACTCGGCGGCCGGGAGTGCCAGAAGTGGTGCTCGAAGACGCCGAAACGATTGACGAAAAGCCGCCTCAACAATCCCCATGGGCGGCCATCTCAGGAGAAGCAGCGATGAAGTTCACCCCGCTCCACGATCGCGTTCTGGTCAAGCGTCTCGAGGAAGAGTCCCGCTCGGCTGGCGGCATCATCATCCCCGAC
>SYAK01000254.1 GCA_005788935.1 Pseudomonadota bacterium | reverse complement strand
CCCTGCATGCCCCTCTTCCCGGCTGAGCTCCTCGCCGAGCGCGCCGCGCGCCTCGAGCGCCACCTCGCCCGCGTGGCCTCGCGCCTCCCGCCCACCGCGGCCGAGCTGCGCCCCGCGACAGACGCGTGCGACGCGGTGATTCTCCACCTCTGGCAGGCGGTCCAGCTGACCATCGACCTCGCCACGTCCGCCTGCGTCAAGCTCGGCCTCGGGCCCCCTCCGACGTACGCCGAGGCCTTCGACCGCCTGACCGCGCATGGCCTCCTCGATCCCGGCCTCGCCAACCGCCTGCGTCGCGCCTGCGGTTTTCGCAACCTGGTGGCCCACGGCTACGACGACCTCGCCCGCGTCCACGTCGCCGCGACCGACGGCCCCGCTGACCTGCGGGCCTTCCTGCGCGCGCTGCGCGACCTTTGACGGTCCGCACGTTCATTTATTCGGACACGACCCCAGATGGGAGAGGGAAGGCTCAGTGGCCGTTGTCCCAGGCGGGGCCGGGGTCATGGGCGACCTCGTCGAAGGGCGGCAGCCGGCGGCAGGCGGACGAGGCCTGGCACTACTGAAGCGAAACGTAGTATGTGCTCGTGCAGAAGCTGCAGGTGGTCTGCGATGTGTAGTCCCAGCGCCCATCACCATTTACGTCGCCGACGCTGCCGCTGGGCAGACGCGAAATCGGACCTGTCTCGCCGCAGAGCACGAAGCTCCCGTTGTGGTTCAGGTAGGTGCGCAGACGTGTGTCGGTGCCGGTGACGGTTGCGACAAGATCGTCGTCCCCGTCCCCGTCCACGTCAACCGGGTACATGCCGGCGAAGACCGTGATCCCGGGCAAGGTCAGCGTCGTCTCGAGGTGGAGCCCGCCCGCAGTGGAATAGACCGCGCCGTTGGTCGGATCGAGCAACTCCGGGTAGGCGTCCTTGTCATGGCGGTAGGGGCGGAGATATCGCGCCGCGGCGATGAGGCAGCTGCCAGCCGAAAAATTGCCCGCCCCGTCGTTCAATCGGACTGAGGTGCAGCTGCCGTGGTTGAGCGCCACGACGACGTCAAGGTCCCCGTCCCGATCGGCGTCGATGAGGCGCACCCAACCCGGGAAGCCTGACTGGGAGATGTTGGTCGAGGTGCCGAAGGTGCGTGGCCCCGTTCCTCGTACGAGAACGAGTCGGCTGAAGTCCTGATTTGACGCCACGATGTCGCGATGCCCATCGCCCGTCACGTCGCCGACGTCGACATACCCTTCGCTTCGACCGATGGTGACCGATTGCACGGACGCCCGGAAGCCCGACACGTCACTCCACCAGATCTCGACGTTGTTCGAGAGTTGATTGACCCAGATGATGTCATTTCGGCCATCACCGTCGGCGTCCAGGATGTGACTCCACATGCTCTCCCTCTGGCCCGCCCACGACTGTTGCGTGAAAGTGGCCCCTGTGATGCAGGAAGCCGCGACGTTCCATGTGGCGTAGAGGCTGTGGTTGGCCGGAGTCGACACGATCGAGTCGTGGGAGACCTGGCTTCCGCCACCCCCTGGCCCCGTCCACCAACCGGAGAAGGAGAACCCCGCCCGGGTGGCAGTGCAAGGTGCGGCGCCGTAGGTACTGCCGAATGTGACCGAGGCCGTGCCGGGGGCGCAGGTCCCGGGCGTCGCATCATACGTCACGGTGTAGGTGTTCACGGTCCAGCTGGCGGTCAGCGTGTGGTCGCTGGCGGTCGCCACCGTGCTGCTGGGGTTCACCGGGGCCCCGTCCAGTGTCCAGCCCGCGAAGGTGTAGCCGGTCCGGGTCGGCGCGCACAGTGTGCCATAAGTACCACCGGAAGTGACGGGCTTCGTGTTGGGCAAGCATGTGCCACCGGCCGCATCGTAGGTCACCGTGACGGCCGTGGCTGTGCCACTGCCGCCGTCGAAGGCGGTCTGGGAGATGCCCGTGCCCGAGGTGGCGTTGTTGTCCCCGCCGGCCGCGTCGAGCAGTTGCCCGTTGGCGTAGGGCGAAGCGACGTTCCACAGCGCGATGGTGGAGGCGTCCGTCGACCACGTCCCTGCAGGCGTGAAGTCGACCGTGTAGCGTCGCCCTGTCGAGAAGCGCATCGGACCGATGGCGACGCCGACCGGGGCCATGCCGCCGCCGATGTGGGCGGTCCCTGCGGTCAGGCAGGGGGTCAGAGATGCGCCACAGCTGCATCCATACCAGCTGATCGAGCGAGTGGCGACCTTGGTCCCGTTCAGGAATCCCTCCATCACCGCGCCGTTCCGGACCGCCGCGAAGTGATGCCAATTTCCGTCTCTCGGCACTGCGAAGTCGTTGGCTGCGAGGCCCTCGACGCAGTAATTCGAGGCTTGGGACATGAAGGCGTAGGCTCGGGCTGCGCCATCGCTCTGGCCCGTGGAGACGTAGAGACGCCGGTCCTCCGTGTTGTTGGTGGTGAAGATCAGTCCATCGCTTGGCGTCGTCGGCAGCCGGAGCCAGAATTCGAGGGTGTAGTCGGCCTGGTTCAGTCCGAAGCCGGGGCTGGCGACGTCGAGGTTGGCCGTCGGCGCGTCGAAGACGAAGGCGTACCCTGAGGAGACCGTCCCGCCGCCGCCTCCGCCAGCGGGAGGGGTCTGGCACAGGGCGCCGGTGTAGCCGCTCGTGCAGGTGCAGGTGTTCGGGCCGGTGCAGGTGCCGCCGTTCTGGCAGGGGTTGGCGCAGGTGTAGGCGACGTCGCAGGCCTCGCCCATCCAGCCAGGGGCGCAGACGCAGAGGTCGGGGGCCGAGCAGACCTCGTTGTTGCCGCAGGCGGGTTCGCAGATGGCGGTCTGGCATTGGGCGCCGGTCCAGCCCTCGGGGCAGGTGCAGGAGTTGTCGGCCTCGCAGGCGCCGCCGTTCTGGCAGGCGGGGTTGCAGGTGGTTGCGGGTGGGGCGGACGCGACGGGGGGGCCGAAGAAGTCGGCGCCGGACGGGGGTGGCCCCTCGCAGCCGTGGACGTCCGGGAAGTTCGCGAGTCGACTGGTCTTGTCGGGCGCCGTGCCGCGCGGAACGCGGTTGCACAGGGTCGGCTTGACGGGGCGGCTCCACCAGCCCTCGCCGATGTAGCTTGTGGTGGGGTCGGCCGTGTGGACGCAGATCACGTCCTGGCGGGCGAGCAGGGTCCGATCGCTCCCGCCGTCGCCACAGAAGACGAGGTCGCTGCCGTAGTGGCCCGTGACGACGTCGTCGCCCGCGCCGCCCTCGAGCCAGTCCTCGCCAGGGCCGCCGTGCAGGACGTCGTCACCCTCATGACCGAGCAGGACGTCATCGTCCTGGCTGCCGTAGAGGTAGTCTTCGCCCGTCGAGCCGTTCAGGGTGTCGGTGCCGCGCCCGCCACACAGGATCGCGACGCCCTCCCGGTCGGCGTCGGTCCGGCTGGTCTCGAACGGGTAGGCGAGTGGGGTCGGGGCCTTGGCGACGGAGGTCCGGAAGTGCCCGTGGCGGACCGCCCACGGTCGTGTGATGCGGGGGAAGGTCGTGGCCGTCGGGGCGAGCGGGAGTGTGCCTGGCGTGCCGACGGTGCCTGCGTAGAGCAGGTCCCGCCCGGTCCCGCCGAGCACCATGTCCGAGCCGTAGAGCCCGCCACCGAGGGCCAGGGTGCCCTCGCGGCCAACGAGCACGTCATCGCCGAAGCTCCCCTCGACGACCTCGACGTCGTTGCGCACATCGTCGCTGTCGGCGCCCTTGATGGACCCGGCCCGGCAGGGGACCCGCTCGTTGTAGGCGGGCGGCAGGCCGTCGTCGGTTCGGAAGCCGTCGTTTGCCTTCTCGTCGAGGGTGACGACGAGACCTTGCTCGCAGCCGAGGCACATCAGCATGTCCGTGCCGCGTCCACCCCGGAAGGAGGTGGCGCCGTTCGGTCCGGCCATCTTGGCGACGTCGATGCCGAAGAGGAGCAGGTCGTCCCCATCGCCGCCGTCGACCCGCCCGCCCTCGCCGCCCGCGCCGGGGTAGAGCACGTCATCGCCGCCGAGGCCGTTGAGCGTCACGCCCTCGCAGTCGCCGCCGAGCATGACGTCCTGGCCTGCCGTGCCGCTGACCGTCTCGACGCCATCGAAGAGGTCGCCCTCGGTCTCGAGGCTCTCGAGGCACCAGCGCGCCGCAGCGTCCCCGGGGTTCGAGCCTGCCGCCGCGCCACCGCGCGCGAAGCGCTCGGCGCAGGCCGCGTCCGTGATGCCCGTGATGCGCCCGGAGCGGAGGGTCAGCTTGCCCGGAGCCTGTGCGACCTCGCTCGAGAGCGACCAGAGCCGCGTCGGCACGTCGCGCTTGAGGCGGGTGTTGAAGCTCAGGATGGCCTCGGAGGTGCAGCGCTCGGGCTCCGTCCCGGCGCCAGCGAGGGGTGTCGTCACGGGGCTCCAGACCTCGGTGTCCAGGTCCTGCCAGGCGCCCGTCACGACGAGCACGCCGAAGTAGCCGCGCGGGTCGGCCTTGGCCGCGTCACACGGCACGCCGCCTGTCGCGGGCTGGACCGGGGTCTTGCCAAGGCAGCTCGACACCGGGTCCGAGAGGCTCTCGTGCCAGCGCGGGTCGTGGACACGCATGCCCGCCACCGATGTGCCCGCGTAGCTCATGCTGTCGGCGCCGTCGCCCCCGAGGTACAGGTCGGCACCGTCCGCGGTCGCGGCGGTCGTGAAGACGTCGTTGCCAGCCTCGCCCGTGAGCGCGTCCGCGCCGAGGCCTCCGCAGAGCGCGTCATTGCCGTCGCCGCCAAAGACCCGCATCGGGCTCGCGAGGGCGCCGCCTGTCCCGCGACCTCCGAGGCCGGTGACGCTGTCGTTACCACCCTCGGCCGAGACGCGCAGCGTGGCCGGGGCCGTCGTCCAGGCGATTTCCCGGAAATTGTCACCATTGAGCGAGACGCCGAGCGCGCCTGCCGTGACCGTGTCGTTGCGCGCGGTGCCGCGGATGGAGAGCGCGTAGCTGCCGAGCGCCTCGAGCGAGACGCCGGGGACCTCGCTCGTGCGCGAGCCCGTGCCGAGCAGGAAGAGGGTGCCGCCGAAGCCGTGGTCGAAGGTCACGGTGGCCCCCGCGCCGACCCGCAGGCTCAGCCCCTTGACGACGCTGCCCGTCGGCACGCAGGTCTCGCCGTTGACCTCGATGGCCTTCGTGGCCGGGACGTGCCGCACGACCGCCGTGGCGTCCGCGGGCACCTGCCAGGTCACGCGCGCTGCCCCCGCGCTCCAGCTGCAGTTGCCAAGCCCGAGCGGCGCCTGACGCACGTCGAGCTCGGGCATCTCCACCTCGCGCCCGGCCCGCTCGACCGGGAAGCCCTCGTCGCCATCCGCGCAGGCCGCGAGCAGCGCCGTGGCCGCCATAGCCGTCTGCAGGCCTCGTGCGATGTGATTCCGCGGGTGCTTCATGCTCGCTCTCCTATACGTCAACCGGTGCCAACCTCGCCGCTGTCGATGGGGACGCACGCTGCGGCTCCTCGCGGACAGCCATTGCGCGCGCCATGGCGAGATCACAAGTGTGATCAGTAGAGCATTCATATGCCGTCATCAACCTGCCGGTCGTCCTTATTTCCGGGAGCGAATGACCTCAAGGCCCACCTGCGAGTGCCTTCACAAGGATGTGACGCGAGGCGGGCTGGGTCGCGTCCCGGGTGAATGGTCGTTCATTCAGGGGGCTGGGCGTGCGCACGCGGTCCGTCTGCAGCCCTTTGCGGCGCTGCGAGCGGGCGTCGGTCGAGCCGCCTCGCGGCGTCGCGTGCGAGGGGCCAGGAGGAGGGCAAGACGCGTCCGCGCCTTACGGGGGGCCGCAGGCGGCTGGCTCAGGTGCCGCTATCGACGAGGGGGACGCGGAACCAGCGACGGAGGCGCTGCTGGCCGATGGCGCCGGAGGCGGCCTCCAGCTCGGCCCGATCGGCCTGCGCCTTGCCCTGCGCGGCCTCCTCCTTGAGCAGCTGGCTGAGGCTCGCGAGCACCGCCAGGTCGGGCTGACGCTCGAGGCGGAGGACCTTCGTGACGACGTGGCCCGCGAGGATCTGACGAAGATCGTTGGGGATACGGCGGATGTCGAGCGTCAGCAGCCCGAGCTGGCTGATGACCGCGCGGAGCAGCGGGTCGGGGAACGCGCGGACACGGGGCTGCTCGCCCGAGACCGTCCTCACCATCGCGTCGATGGCGCCCTGTTGGCCTGCGAGCTCGGCGGCGATGCGGCCGGCGACGAGGACGTTGCGCGCGAGGCGCCGCGCAGGCGTGTCCCAGCCCCTCGCGCCGCCGCCGTCGAGGGATCGTACGACGGCCTGCTCGAGCGCCTGCGCGGCACCTGCCGGGGTCATCGCGACACGTCCGCCGACGCCACGGGCCTCGTCCTCCGTGGCGCTGCGCGGGCGCGTCCCCGTGGCGCGGGCGTCGAGGTGGTCGACGAGCGCCGCGATGGTCGGGTGGATGAAGCTCGGATCGCGGCGGCCGCTCATGAGGCTGCAGGCGATGCTGGCGGCCACGTCCGCGGGGACATCGAAGCGCTGAAGCAGCGCTGTGACCTCGGGCTCGGTCAGGAGATCGAGCGACATCAGGATCTTCATCGCCGCGAGCACACCCGCAGGCGACGGGTTGAGCCAGTCCGGATCGCAGTAGAGGGCCTCGACGCGCGCGACCACGGTGTCGACCGCAGAAGTCAGCCCGATGATCATCTGGTCGATGGACTCGGCCGCGACGCGAGCGGAGATCCAGTCGCGGGCCTTGCGGCCGGAGGCGTTCAGCGAGGCTGGGGAGCCGGGCGGGAGGGCGCGGCCAGCGCGCTTCATGCTGACGTCGAGCGCGAACCAGAGGCCCCCGAGGTCGGCGCCGAAGGGGGTCAGGTTGTCGCTGGTCCGGACCGCGTTGTCGCGGCGGACTCGCAGGCTGTTCTCGCGCGCGACGGTCAGGTCGAGGTCGTCCTCGAGGGTCAGGACCGCCCCCTTCGGGGAGAACACGCCGGTCCGGAGCGGGCCGAAGGACACGTACCCCTTGTCCCGGGGCTCCGCGTGCAGGAGCGACCGCAGCTCGACCCCGTCATAGCCGTTCGTGCCCGCGAGCGTCGGCGTCATCTCGACACGCTGTCCGGCGCGCAGACCGATTGACACGTCGCCCGGGACGCTGTGGCCGGGGAGGTCGGCGTCGAGGATGAAGGCCGTCGTGATGGGACCGGCCGCCATCGGGGCGGCCACGAGCGTGACGTTGGTGGTCGCGCCATGGGTCGACTGGGCCGCATAGCCGATGCGGACCTCGCGGCTGCAACGGCCGCTGATGAGCACCTTCGCGTTCGCTGTCGCCTCCTCGCCGCTCTCGGCCTCGTCGAGGACGATCTCGGGTGAGGTCACGACGACACACGGGGGGATGACGGTCGGCACGACGGACTCGCCAAACAGGGGGCCGACGCCCGCGGTCCGCATGAAACGCATGGTGAGTTCGAGGATTTCCCCGGCGTCAAGGACGCCGTTGCCGCCCATCCCGGGGAGGCCGCGGTCGCTGATGTCAGCCGCCTTGAGCATCACGTGGCCAGGTGCCCCTTCGAGGCCGAGCCGCGCCCCCTCGACCATCATCAAGCCGCTCTTCCCTCCCTCGCTCGCGAGGTGGGTCGGGAGGCGCTTGAGGGCCTCGACCTGTGCGGCCCATGGTCCCTTCGTGCTGCTGCTCCCGACCCACGGAGCCCCAAGGATGTCGAAGGCCGACGCGTACATGGCTTCGCGGGTCGTGGCCCAGCGCAGGACCTCGAGGGTCCGGTCGCGCCACGCGTTGACCGCGAGCGAGTCCGGCACGCCGTCAGGGGACTTCCTGTCGGCGGCGACCGCCTGGGCCAGCAACTCGACGAGCAGCCCGCCGAGTGCCACGTGGCCTGGGGCGGCGGGCAATGCCGTGCGCTCTCCGCGTCTCCGGGCGGCCTCCTGCAGCTGCTCCGAGCGGCGGAGGTGCGCCGTCTCGAACGGGATGAGCTCGGGGTGGGCGCTGCGGGTCTGGAACCACGTCTCGCGCAGCAGCGACAGGGTGGGGCCGAGCAGCTCGGCCACGGTCTTGCGGAGCGCGAAGGCGTCGCGCTCGCTGTCCCAGTTGCGGTTCTCGGCCCCGAGCGTGGCCATGGCGGCCGAGGTCTGTTCGAAGATGGTCTGCAGCGCGAGCTCGCCGGTCTGGACGTCGAGGGGCAGCGTCGACCACTCGATGACCGGGGCCGCGGGGGGCGCGGACTTCTGCACGGCGGGGCACGGTGCTGGGCTGGGGCGCGGCTGACCACTGGCGCAGGCCACATGGGCCACGCCGATGAGCATCATGGTCGCGGGCGAGCCGAGGATGCGGGAGAGGCGCGAGCGGGGCATGGCTGTGAGCTCCTGGGGCGTTCGGGCGGCGGGACGACCTGTCGAGACATGCGGCCGATGGTGGGTGGCTCGCGGCGGGGCCGGGACTGCGGGGACCGGGCTGCGCGGCCTGACCTGGCCCGCGCCCTGACGTGACTTCACGTCGGCCGGTGGCACGCATGCACTCGGGTGCCGGCCGGCGGTCACGCGACGCGCAAATCAGGAAAGCCGTGGTGGCGCAAGACACTCGAAAGTGAAGCTTGGACGAACCGGTAGCGAGATGGCCCTGCGTCTGCGGGCTGCGCTTGCGGCCCTGCCACCGCCGATGCGGACGCAGCGCTGCGTGGGTCCACGCAAGGCCGAAGTTCACGCGGACCGCCTGGGGTGGGCCGATGGGCATCGAACGGCGACGTGGCGGCGCTGTGACCATCGCGACGTGGCGGCGCTCCGAACTGGCGTGGACCTGACAGGGCCGCTCTCGACTCGCCCTCTGGACATCAGGGAGGACGGCGCTTCAAGCCTTCGAAGCCCTGAGGCGGCAGGGGTTCACGGCCGACCGTGGTCGAAGCGTGTCGCTTCGGCCATGGCACAAGTTCATAGGTTCGGACACGACCCCAAATCGGAGCCGACACCAAAGCAAGTTCATATTTTCGGACACGACCCCGAGCGCTGGAGAGTTGTGGGAACTCGGGGCGGTACCTCAGCGGAAGACGCGGCGCATCTTTTTCGCGTTCTCGGGGCTCTCGTCGGCGACGAAGAAGAATCTGCTGACGTTCAGCATCCGTGTCCCGCCGTTCATCTGGCCCGTGACGCTGCACCCGCGGTAGGCGAGGGGCAGCTCGGAGGGCGCGGGACCTCCGCCCCGGGGTGGCTCGACAGGGGCTGGCCTCGAGGCCCCAGCCTGCTCGAGACAGGCGCGGAAGCTGCGGTCAACGCGGCCATTCGTCGCGTCGACGACCCGCACCTTGTCGACCACGCCCTTCGTGAGGCGGCCGATGACCTGAAACTCGAGGGTGCCGAAGTAGCCGCTGGCCTCGAGGCAGGCCTCGAGGCCGGCACACGCCCCCGACTCGAAGTGGTCGTCGCGGAGGGCCTTGCGCGTCTCGGCGTCAGCCGCCGGGTCGAGGCCGAGGACGTAGCCATGGTGGGTCGCGATCTGGCCTTCGACGGTCGTGGCCTCGAACGTGGCGAGCCCCTGCTGCATCACCCGCGCCACCTCCGGGCCGCGCGTCGTGATGCGCCCCCCGGTGAGGGAGGCGGCGCCGTCGCGGATTTCGAGCGCCAGGCCCTTGACGGCCGCGAGGGTGGTCGACTCGGCCTCGAGGATGGTCGCGTGGCCCGCGATGGAGACCACCGCGTCGCGCTTCGTGTTCGTCAGCTCGGAGCGGACGAGGCGTACGCGGGCGCCGTCCTTCAGCTCGAGGATGCGGCCCTCGGCCGAGATGCGGACGTCGGTCAGGGTGAGGTCGCAGCCCGCCCCTGCGACGAGCGGTGGCTCGTCCGCGGCGAGCGTGAAGGTATGGGCCGAGCGTGCCAGTGGACCGTCACAGCGCAGCGGAAGCTCGCGAGGCGCGGGGGCCACGTTCGGGTCGCCCTGTCCGATGGGCAAGCCGTGGCTCGGATCGCGCGGACCCGGGAGGCGGTCGCCGAGGTCTTCGGCGTTGGGGCTCGGAGCCGGCGTCAGCTGGGGTGTTGCCACGATGAAGCTCGTCGCGGCGATGCCGGTGAGGGCGACGACCACGAAGATCGCCGCGAAGGGGATGGTCCGACGGGCGGTCGGCGGCCTCGCGAACATGGTGAGCGGCTCGGAGGTCGCGAGCCCATCCCCCCGCTCTGCCGCTGCAAGCACTGACAGGGCGGCCCCTGCGCTCGGGTAGCGGTCGGACGCTGCGGGCTCGACGAGGCGGGTGAGCCAGGCCGTGAGGGCCTCGGGGAGCTGCGGTAGGCGCGACAGGTCGAAGCGGAAGGACGTGTCGACGAGGTCACCGAGCTCGGAGCCGCGGCGCCCGGTCAGGCACGCGATGAGGGTCGCACCGAGGCCGTAGAGGTCGGCGGCGGGGCCGAGCGCGCGGCCGAGCACTTGCTCGGGCGGCATGAAGCCCGGGGTGCCGACCGCGAGCGTTGAGGTCGACTCGTGCTGCGCCCGGGCGAGGCCGAAGTCGACGAGCCAGACGCGCCCGCGGTCGTCGCGAAGGATGTTGTCGGGCTTGACGTCGCGGTGGACGACGGGCGGGACGCGCTGCTGGAGGTAGATGAGGATCTTGAGCACCTTGCGCGCGATGTCGAGGACCTCGGGGAGCGAGAAGCTGCCACGTTCGCCGAGCGGGCGCCCGGCCACGAAGCTCTGCACGAGGCAGAAGCCGTCCGTGGTCTGGAAGGCGTCGAGGAAGCGCGGGATCCCGGGGTGGTCGAGCTCGCGCAGGACGGCGATCTCGCGCTCGTGGTCGCGAAAGGCCTCCCAGCTCGCGTCGGTGGCTGCGAACGAGAAGCGCTTGATGACGACCTCGACCCCGTCGGCCGCGCGGGTCGCCCGCCAGGTGGACCGCCCCGCCGCGAGGTTGCGCCCGAGCAGGGCGGTCGCGTCGTAGCCATGGGCACCAAAATCCGGGAGAATATTCGACATGGGCGCAGCCTCGGGCACGCCACGGACGGCGTCAAGCGGATGTCGCGTCAAGCGGAGGTGGCGTCAGCCTCATGTGACCGGCCACGACCCGGGCCCGGCTGTCCGAACGGGGCGCGCCGGGGCGCGCGCGACCGCTTCGGGTGGGGCCCGCATGCCGCGAGTCCTCGGCGGTGCAAGCCTTGTGAGCTCCAGGAACGCCGAGGCTTTCGGCACGAGGATGCACGATTGTGCATGTCATGCCAATCACTCGCCCGGCCCTCGTTCGTCGGCCGTGTCGCCGCCAAAGGCGCTGACGCGGCCGCGAACGCGTCAGGACACGCCTCGACGAATAGAGCCGGGCACGGGGCGATGGCCGTCTCGCGGGCGTGTCTGGGCACGGTGGCGGGCGGTCGGGTGTGAAAGGGCTTTACACGAGGTCGCCCGGTGCGGACGCTGGGGCCCTCGGGGGCTGGCTCGGGTGGGACCGTACGCCACGTGACAGGGGCCCGACAGGAGACGACATGGTGCGCCGCTTCGAGCTCGTGAGCGACTACACGCCGATGGGTGACCAGCCAGGTGCAATCGCCCGCCTTGTCAAGGGGCTGCAGGACGGGTTCGCCCATCAGGTGCTGCGTGGCGCGACCGGCACCGGGAAGACGTTCACCATCGCCAACGTCATCGCCGAGGTGCAGCGGCCGGCGCTGGTCCTCGCCCCGAACAAGACCCT
>SYAK01000253.1 GCA_005788935.1 Pseudomonadota bacterium | reverse complement strand
CCCAGACGCAGGACGCGGCGAGCGCGGCCCGCGTCGCGCCCCTCGCGGCGAAGCTGCGCGAGAGCGAGGCGAAGATCCTCGCCGAGCTCGTCGCGGTGCAGGGCAAGGCCCTCGACATCGGCGGCTACTACCACCCCGATGACGCGCGCGCCGAGGCGGCGCTGCGCCCGTCCCCGACGCTCAACGCGATCATCGACGCGATCTGAGCCGTCGGTCCGGAGGCCCTCCGCGCAGGAGGGCCTCCCCTCCCCTCGTCCCCCCGAGGTCCCGATGGCGACGCGCCCCCCCGAGCCGTTCCTCCTGCGCTTCACGGCGCCAGGCTTCATGCCTGCCCCGGAAGAGCCCCGCGACGAGGCCGCGCCCGAGGCGGACGCACCGCTTGAAGACCCGGCGCACGGCGAGCGGGAGGCCCCCGCCCGGGAGGCCACGCCGCCCGGAGCCGAGCTCATCGAGGCCATCGCGACCAGCCTGCGCGCCGATGGCTGGTCCTGCGACTACCAGTGGGCGACGTGGCGCGGTCACGCCCTCGACGCGCGCCGGCTCAAGCGCCGCTACGACGTCGAGGTCTGGCTGTGCGACGCCGCGACAGGCCGCTGGGAGCTCTCCGCCGAGCCGCGCCGCGGCCTCTTCAGGCGCCTCTTCGCCGTCGCCCCGGACCCGGTCGAGCACGCCGTCCTGCGCGCGAACCTCGAGGCCGCCCTCTGGAAGCTCGACGGCGCCTCGGACCTCAGCCCGTGGCGCGACGCCCCGTCCGATCTGCCCTGGTAGCGGTTCAGACCGCGCGGCGCGCGACGTCGATGGTCACCGCGAGGGGCTCGTGATCGCTCAGCGGGGCCGCGTGATCGACGAGGACCTCGACCTCGCGAGCGACGAGACGGACCGCGGCGCTGTCGCGCAGGTAGACGCGGTCGAAGCGCTCGTCGGGGTCCGAGGGCGACACGTACGGGTTGGCGCTGCGCCAGGTCGGCTCGGGGCGGTCGAGGGTCTCGCTCGCGTCGACGAAGCCCGCGCCCGCCAGCTCCGCGTGGGCGGCGCGGTCCTCGTGGCTGTCGCCGAAGAGGTTGAAGTCGCCAGTCAGGACGACAGGCGCGGCGAGCCCCGCGACGGCCGTGAGCAGCTGCGCGAGTTGGTGACGACGCACACGGGCAAAGCGCGGCCCGGCCTGCAGGTGGGTGTTGACGACCGCGACGCGGGTGTGGCCCACGTCGACATGCGCGATTTCAAAGCCTTTCGACTTCAAGAGGTCGAAGCTCGCCCCCGCGGCGAAGCTCTCGACGTGGGTCCGCTCGGCGCCAACCCCGGGACGGACCTTCAGCCCGAGCCCGTGTGCGTCGCGACGATGCCGCCGCGCGACCTCCGCGTCCTGCCCGACCCAGCCGAGGCCGCTGCCAGCGAGGCGAGCGGGTGAGCTGCCCCAGAGCTCCTGCAGCGCGACGACGTCGTAATCCGATACGTGCAGGTGCGACGCGAGGCGTGAAAGGCGCAGATCCCGGTCGCGCCCGAGCGGCCAGCGAAAGCCCCAGGTGTTGAGCGTCAGGAGACGGAGCCTCGACAGAGCGGACATCATCGGCCTCGGGCGCGCAGGCGACGGGCCGCGCGACTGCGGAAGGGTAGGCACAGATCACAGCTGCGCCCATGACGGCGAGGAAACTTGCGCGCGACAGGTCAGTCGCGGACGCGCTCGACCGAGTGGACGCCCTTCAGGGACTCGAACTTCCGCACGACGTCGTTGAGCTCCTGCAGGTGTTTCGCGTGAAAGCGGAACACGTTCTCGGCGCGCCCGTCGGGGGCCTCGGCGCAGATGGCGGCGTCGATGTTGAGCTTCATGTCCGAGAAGACCTTCGTCATGCGGTTCAAGAGCCCCATGACCCCAGTCTCGGTGAAGACGCGGATCGCGACCGGGTAGCCCGCGCCCGTGCTGTCGCCCCAGCGCACGTCGACCGCACGCTCGGGATCGATGTCGACCGTGTTGAGGCAGCCGCGGCGGTGGACGCTGATGGTGTGGCCCGCGGTGACGAAGCCGACGATGCTCTCGCCAGGCACGGGTGAACAGCACTTCGCGATGGCGTGCTTGACCCCGTCGAGCCCGTCGACGACGACGCCCGCGGGCTTCTTGCGGACGCGGTCGAGCAGCTTGCCGATGGTCGTGCTCGGCGGCTCCTTCGGCGACTTGGCGGCGGCCTCGGGCACGACGTGCGGCACGACCGACTCGGCCGAGATGTTACCCATCCCGACCTGAACGGCGAGCTCCTCGACGCTGTCGAGGTTGAAGGCGCGGACCGCGGGCAACAGCTCGTCGGCCCGCTTCATCTTGATGAAGGACTTCGAGTACTTGCGCAGCTCCTTGTCGAGCAGCTGCTCGCCGAGCTCGAGGCTGCGGGCGCGCTGTTCCTTCTTGATGTAGGCCTTGATCCGATCTTGGGCCCGGTTCGTCTTGACGAACTTCAGCCAGTCCTTGTTCGGGTGCTGGTTCTTGTTGCGGACGACCTCGATGACGTCGCCGTTCTTCAAGCGGTAGTTGAGCGGCACGATGTGCCCGTTGACGATCGCCCCGCTGCAGGTCGCGCCGACCTCCGAGTGGATCGCATAGGCGAAGTCGACTGGCGTCGAGCCGCGCGGGAGGACCTTGAGCTCGCCCTTGGGCGTGAAGGTGTAGACCTCGTCAGCGAAGAGCTCGATCTTGACCGACTCGAGGAACTCCGTCGGGTCGTCGAACTCGCGCTGCCACTCCATCAGGCGCTTGAGCCAGTCGAAGCGCTCTTCGTCGCGCCCCTCGAGCTTGCCGCCCTCCTTGTACTTCCAGTGCGCCGCGATCCCCCCCTCGGCCACGCGGTGCATGCCGTGGGTGCGGATCTGTACCTCGATCGGCTGCCCCTCAGGCCCGATGACGGTCGTATGCAAGCTCTGGTAATGATTGGGCTTCGGCAGAGCGATATAGTCCTTGAAGCGCCCTGGCAGCGGGCGCCAGCGGTCGTGGACGAGCCCTAGGACGTGGTAGCAGTCGCTCTGCTTGTCGACGAGGACCCGAAAAGCCATGGAGTCATAGACTTTCTCGAGCGGGATGTCGTGACTCTGCATCTTCCGGTGGATCGACCAGAAGTGCTTCGGGCGCCCGCTGACGGCCGCGGCGATCCCCTCGTGGGCGAGCAGCCCCTCGAGCTCGGCGGTGACCATGCCGATGTAGTCCTTCCGCTCGTCGAGCCGCTTGTCCATCCCGAGCTTGAGCTCCTGATATTTCTCGGGGTGGATGTGACGAAAGCTGAGGTCCTCGAGGTCGCATTTCAGGGCGCCGAGCCCGAGGCGGTTCGCGAGCGGCGCGAAGATGTCCATCGTCTCCTGCGCGATGACGACCCGCTTCTCGGGCGGCAGGAAGTCGAGCGTCCGCATGTTGTGGGCGCGGTCGGCGAGCTTG
>SYAK01000252.1 GCA_005788935.1 Pseudomonadota bacterium | reverse complement strand
GCTCGACACGCGCCTCGCTGGCCGGGACCCGCAGCTCGCGGTCGGGGCGGAGGAGGCGCAGGCCGACGACCGGCAGCTGCTCGGGATCACGCAGGAGGCGTGGCTCTTCGACGAGCTCGCGGCCTCCCGGGCGGCCTGGACCGTGGTCGGGCAGCAGGTGATGGTGGCCCCCGTCCGCGTCGGCGGGGTCCCGCTGAACGGTGACCAATGGGACGGCTACCCCGCCGCGCGCCGCCGCCTCCTCGAGACGGCGCGGGATCTCGAGGGTCTGCGCAACTTCGTCGTCCTGACCGGCGACATCCACAGCAGCTGGGCGAACGAGCTGCGAGACGACGCGGACAACCCCGTCGGGGTGGAGTTCGTGACCCCCGGCGTGACCTCGCGAGGCCTCGGGGCGGCTGGCGAAGAGTTCATCGCGATGTTCCGGGACGAGTTCCCCCACGTCCGCTGGGCCGATCTGTCCCGCCGTGGCTACGTCGTGACGACCTTCACGACGTCAGCTCTGGAGGCCGTCTGGCACCTCTTCGACGACCTCGACGCGCCCGACGCCGAGAGCGTGGCCGCCGCGACCTGGCGGGTGGAGAATGGGGCGAAGGTCCTCTCCGAAGTCGGCGACACCGGAAGCTGAAGCGACCGCGCCCCTCGCAGACCGGACCAGCGACGGTTCCCCGACCGCCAGGCGGGGACTGGCACCGTCGACTGAATCACCGTTCAGCAGCCCCGACGACCATCCCAGGGCTCGAAGCTCACCTTCAGACGTCCAACCTCGCTTCTTCACGGCCCTTGCACCGGGGCTCGGGTTCTCCGCGTTCCTATGCTCCGCGAGACGCGGAAGCGTGCCCGCTCACGTGCCTATTGCGGGACCACCTCGGCGACTTCATCGTCCGATGTGACGACGACCAGCACCCTCTGCCGCGCTTTGTCGACCGCCAGCTCGGCGCCAAGACGACGGGCGGCGACCTGACCCATGGCTTTATTCGGGAGCTGCGCCCCCGAGCCCCGCGCTGACTATCATGCCGAGGCCCCCGCGTGGTCCCCCGGGCTTGCCGCCCTGTCCCCGCTGAGGTGAGGCTCTGCCCGTCCTGCGCGGGCAGGCGCATGAACGAGCAGGCGGCGCGCCTGGTGGACCGCGTTCGGCCACAGGTACCGTACCGCCAGTGGGTCCTTACGCTGCCCGGTGAGCCCGCGCGCGCGGTCGCCTTCGACGCAGAGCTCTCCACGGCGGTCGTCGGGGTCTTCGCCGACGAGCTCGCGCGCTGGCAGCGCGAGCTCGCCAACGACCGCGGCATCGCAGACCCGCAGACCGGCAGTCTCCTGGAGATCCAGCGCTTCGCGGACGGCGCGCGCCCACCGCAGCTGGGCGCGGGGCGCAGCGCCCGTCACGTGGTGGTCCCAGAAGCGGCCCGGACGCATGAGCTGGGCGGACCTCTCGATGAGGGTGTGGACCATCGATGCCCGGAAGTGTCCGCATTGTGGTGGCAGGATGCGCGTCATCGCCGCTATCCACGACCCCGATGCGATCACCGCCATCCTCGCAGCCGTCCACTCGGAAAAGTGGTCCATCCCCGCCACCGGACCTCCGACCGAGAGCCCGCAGCTCGCGCCCGCCGCGGCCTGACGCTCCTGCGTTCGTCGAGGACGCGGACGAAGGCACGACTGCGCCTGAGACCGAACCAACCCGTCTGACTCGGCCTCTTCCGGCCCGACGATCACCCAACGGCCCGTCTGCGACTCTTTGTAACGCCAGGAACAGCCACCAAACCGTGCCGAGCGCCCTCTTCGACGTTGGCCCTTGACAGCCCGACCCGGTTTGTTCTTCCTACGCACGCGTACGCCTGAACATCGTCGCCGACTCCCTCCTCGGGTCTGTTGACCCGGGCAGCTTCATCGCAAGACTTGCGTCCACCCGACAGTCAGGCTCACCGCTCCGCGGCCTCGTTCAGCTCCCGACCTCGGGCCAGCTCATCCCAGGCGCCGCGCAACGCCGTCTCGCCCTCGCTTTCGTCCGGGACTCTGCCGCAGAGACTCCGGTGACTCTCCTCGGCGACGACATCGTCGACCTCGGCCTGCCCACCTCAAACAGCCTCTCCGCACTGAACCTCGCTTTCATCGAGGGGCGGCACGGTGTGCTCCTCGACTTCGAGGACCCCACTGCGACCGTGTCTGCACAAGCTCAGGCTGCGACTTTTCTGGTTGGGCCCTGACAAGATAGCAGGGCAATCGAGTTCTCTCACGCGAGCACACCACCAGAGAGCAACTTTAGCAGGTATCGCCGATCGAAGCCTGCTCGCCTGCGAGAGTTTGCAATTCCAAGCTTTCGGTCGGGGTCCTGGTTGATGAGGCACAGCGCGAGGTGCCTCAAGGTGGTCATGTTGGCGGCGGCGATTCCTGCCCGGTGGCGCGCCTGACCTTCGCCCAAAGCCATGTCGAGGACCCAGTGCAGGCCGTTCTCGATGGTCCAGTGACGACGCAGGAACCGTGAGGTCTCGCTCGCGGTCTTGACCGGTCCACTCGCGATGAAGAAGGCCTTCTCGATGGATGGTGCGCCCGTCTTCAGGATGGTCCGTTCGCGTGTGACCTCCACGAGATGCGTGAGTCCTTTCGATAGCTTGCGAGACTCGACCCAGGCGAGGCAGTCAGTCACTCGAATACGTCGGACCTCGTCACGGCCGTGCCCCTTGTCGGTGTCCTCGGCCTCGAAAAGGCTCGGTCGAGGTTCCTCGTCCACGGCCCGCATCCGCTCGT
>SYAK01000251.1 GCA_005788935.1 Pseudomonadota bacterium | reverse complement strand
GCCGACGCGACGCCCGAGGCCGACGCGACCACAGAGGCCGACGCCGCATCCGAGGCGGACGCGACCACCTGCGAGCATGCGTGCCTCGATGAGCAGGGCCGCAACGATCGCCGCCTCTGCCCCTCCCCGGTGTCCGACTGGAACTGCGTCGCAGGCTGCTGTGTGGCCGTCTTCAAGTGCGACGATGATGACGACTGCCGGACCGAGGGCTACGCGCTCGGGCAGTGCAAGGACGACCGCTTCGACTGCCGCTGCGACGTCCCGACGGGGGTCTGCGGGACCTGGTACTGCGGCGTCGACGCCGACTGCGGCGAAGGGCAGTTCTGCGTCAGCGGCGCATGCGCGGCCGACCCAGGTGGCGAGCTGAGCTATCGGTCCCACGGACCGTCGGCGCTCCGGCTGCCGGTCGGCTACCGCCATCAGGTCCTCGTCGACGCGACCCGCGCGACCCCCGACGGCGGCCTCATCGTGCTGCCCGCGGAGGTCGTCTGGACCTCCGGAGCCCCCGCTGTCGCGACCGTGGCGGCCGACGGGGTCATCACGGCCGTCACGGCTGGCGACGCGCAGGTCACCGCCAGGGTCGGCGCCGCGACGGTCGCCACGATCTCGGTCACCGTCCTCCCGGTCGACCAGACGACCGGCCTGACCGTTCTCCTGCGCTCGACCTCGCTGTCGACCCCGCTCGCGGGCGTCTGGGCGCTCGTCGACGCGGGCGGCCAGACCGTCCATCAGGCGACCATCCCGGCCGACGGTCTGCTCCACCACCCCGGCGAGCTGGCCGGCAACGTCGACCTTCACATCTTCGCCGACCACCACGATTGGGTGTCGTGGACCGGTCTCGTGCCCGGCGCCGTCCTCGACCTGCCGGTCGCGCCTGCCGCCTACGGGCGGATCGAGCTCGACCCCGCGGGCGCCATCGTCGCGGACAGCACTCGCCTCGACCACGTGGGCCTCATCCGCGGCACCCCGGACTTCGGCAACTACTCGGCCGAGGGCGCCTTCGAGGTCGTGCTCACGTCGACGCGGCTCGGCACGGCGCTGTTCGACTTCAGCCTGCCCGCCCTGCTCGGCGCCGACGTCAAGCGCTACCTCCACCCCGACCACAACATCCCGCGGGTCAGCGCCGCGGACTCGCTCAGCGTGCCTGGTGGCGTCGTCTTCAACCTCGCGGGCCCGGCCATCCCGGACTACACGCTGACGGCTCCCGAGGGGAAGCCTGGCGTCTGGACCCTCGGCGGACGGCTCGATCTCAATGAGATTTCGGAGTACTCCGGCACCATCGTGGACGCGTTGTCGGGCGGCAACCTGGACTTCACCCAGATCGTCGGGGCCATCTTCCCGCTCTTCCGCAACTTCTGGTCGGGGTACTCGGCCGACGTCGTCGTCGGCGGGCTCGGCGACGTGACGCAGGTGACGCGCCACGACGCGCGCCTCACGACCCCGATGACCGTCACGACCGCGATGGTCATCCCACCGCTGCCACGTATCGGCGAGCTCGGCTGGGCTGACGCGCTCTTCCTGCTCGGCGGGGCGCTGACCCCCGACGGCGCGATGGTCCCGCTCGGCCTCAACGGCGGCGCCGACACCGCCAACAAGGAGACCGACCCGGCCGACGGGCGCGCCGATGGCGACCCCAACGCCGCTGGGGTCAACCCGTTCCCGCTGCCGATGGCTCCGCTTCACGCAGGCCTCTCAGGCCCGCACAGCCGCTTCATCACGGTGGCGGCCGCCGTCAGCATTCCGGGCGGCGGCAGCGACCCGCGCCCGTCCGCTGGCTCGGTCATCATGACCCGCCACGCGCCCGGGGTCCGGCCACCCGCGCGGAGCGAGCTCCCCGCCTTCCTTGGTTTCCCCGAGAGCGCATCGTTCGACCCGGCCACCCGCACGCTGCGCTGGGCCTCGGTCGAGGGCGCGGACCTGCAGCGCATCCTCGTCAAGGGCAAGCGCGGCCGTCACTGGACGATCTACGGGGCCTTCCGCGGCAGCGCGGTGCTCCCAGCCCCCGCGACCTTCGGGGTCGAGGAGGATCGCCTGACCCTTGACGCTGTCGAGTCGGTCCTCATCAACAGCCTCGACTTCGCAAACGGCGTCGATGCGTCGGGGCTCGGCGTCGCGGGCGGGATCGCGTTCGACCTGCTCCTCGGTCTCGTCGACCGCGTCTCGTTCCTCGACGTCAAGAACACCCGTCCGCCCGCCGACCGCTGAGGTTTCGTCATGCACCGCGTCCTCTTCGCCGCTCTCACTCCGTTCGCCATCCTCGCCTGCGACGACGGGGGGGGCTCGACCGCTCCCAGCGTGTGCGGCCCCGCCACCTGCGCCGCCGCTCCGGTCCCGACCTGCGAGGGCAACGTGCGCGTCGCCTGGCAGGCCATCGGGACCTGCAGCGTCTCGCCTCAGGGTACGGCGCAGTGCAGCTACCCCGAGCTGCAGCGTCAGGACTGCGCTGCGTCGGCGGAGCCGCGGGTGTGCCGAGGCGGTCAGTGCGTCCCGCCGACCGTCGTGCCCTGCGCGGGCGTCGTGTGTGACGATCCGCCCGCCCCCGACTGCAACGGCACGGTCTCGCAGATCTACGCCTCGACAGGGACCTGCGACCCCACGCGCGGGCCCAACGGAACCTGCGTCTATGCGGTCGAGGCGAGCCTCGACTGCGAGACCATCGACCGCCCGTGCGACCGCGGAAGCTGCGCCGATCCGGCCGCGACCCCGTGCGAGCCGAACCCCTGCAACGTCCCGCCGCCAGGCACGTGCGCCCGCCGGAACCCGCAGCGCTACGCCGACCTGGGGGCCTGCGCCGCCCAGGGAAGCGGCTTTGACGCCTACACCTGCAACTTCACGGTGAACGAGTTCACCGAGTGCAGTGGGGCGACCCCGGTCTGCGCGGCCGGCCAGTGCGCGGCCAGCGTCAGGGCCCCAGTGGCCGCGGGCGAGCTGGTCATCGACGAGGTCCTCGTCAACCCCGCCGACGCGGGTGACTTCGGCGAATGGTTCGAGCTCTACAACCCGACCCAGGACGCGCTCGACCTCGCGGGCTGCCTCCTCACGGACGACGGTGCCAACCGCTATACATTCCCGGGAGACGGCAAAGCGGTCGTCCCCGCCCTCGGCTTCTTCGTGGTGGGGCGCTCGGGGGGCTTCGTGGACAACGGCGGCTTCACGCCCGACCTTGTCTACGAGGACGTCCAGCTCGCCAATGGCGACGACGCGCTCGCGCTCCTCTGCGGCGGGACCCTCATCGACCGCGTGGCCTGGGACAGCACCGCCTGGCCCGTCCGCCCGGCGGTCGCGATGCAGCTGAAGGCTGGCGCGGCCAACGCCACGGCCAATGATCAGCCCGCGAGCTGGTGCCTGGCGCAGACGCCGTACGGCAACCGACAGAACAGCGGCTCGCCCCGCCGCGCCAACCCGGCCTGCCCATAAGGCTGCTGGCGCGGGGCGCCTGCCTCAGGCGGCTGGCGTGAAGCGGATCGCGCGGCCCTTGCCGTCGACGGCGAGGCGGCCCGCAGCGACGAGGCCGTCGAGCTGCTCACGGGCGGCCTTCTGGGTGATGCCAAGGGCCTTCGCGACGAACGGCACGGTCAGCTCGCCACGCGCCTCGGCGGCCGCGATGATGACATCGTCGAGGGGAGGCTCGGGCTCACCGCTCTCGGTCGCCGTGGAGGTGTCGGCGACGGTCGCCTCGGGGGTCGGGCGGGCGGCGGTCGCACCCCCGGTCTCCGGCTCGGGCTCGTGACGCTCGAGGGCGGCTGTCAGCCGAAGCCTCACGGCGCGGACGATGGGCTCGAGGGCCGCGACGACGTCTTCGGGCTTCGTGTTGAGCGGAGCGACCGGCAGGGAGCGCAGGACCGGCAAGGTCGACGGCGTCGCAGTCCAGGAGCCGCCAGGGGCCGCGGTGCCCGGCTCGGACCACGACGGGTCCGGGCGGATGTCGAAGCTCATCTCGGGCAGGGGCCCACCCTCCCAGAAGTTCGACTGCAGCGAGCTCGCCACGCTGAAGAGGGGGTCGTGCGTCACGGCCTCGGCCCCGGGCGCGGTCGTCGTGCCGCCGCCGCGCCGTTCGCGGAGCTCCTTCTTGAGGGCCTCCCACTCGCGCCCGCGGTAGTGAAGCAGCTTCATCGGGTCCGCCTGCATCACCTCGGCGAAGTGCTGCGCGACCGCGATGATGCCCATGCAGATGTCACCGCCGGCCTGGCAGGTGCAGAAGGCGCGGCACTCCTGGTCGTCGAAGGCGAAGAGCCCCGGGATGGCGTCGTCGAAGAGCGCCTGGATGCGGCCCGAGAGACGCCCGTGCAGGATGTCGGCGGCGAGCTCCGCGTCGGCGGCGATGGCCGTGATGATGCGGTCCCACTCGCTCTTCTCGATCGGATCCATGCGGATCGTCACCATGTGCACGTCGCCGCTGTCGGAGGCGACCTCAGCCGCGAGGCGACCTGGCAGGATCTCGACGCGCCGCACAGCCCCCTTGCGCGCGAGGATGCGCCCGCGGCGGATGTCGACGCGGTAGCGCGCGGTGATGCGTTCATCATCGCGAATCCACTGGAGGAACTGGTCAGCGATCGGACCCGCACTCGGCCACGCGACCTCGACCGCCTCGCGTTCGCTCTTCACCATGGGGACATCCTTTGTGCGGCCGTCACCCTCGGGCAAACCTGGCCGCGCACGTCGTCGATTCTCGCGTCAGTCCTCGAGCACCGCGTCCTGGCCAAGCGTGATGAGCGAGCGCAGCGTGTCGTCGTCGAGCTCCGAGAGCCACGTCTCGCCTTCGCCGATGACGCGGTTGGCGAGCAGCCGCTTCTGCTCGAGCAGGTGATGGGTCTTCTCCTCGAGGGTGTCCTGGGAGATCATCTGATGGACCGTCACGTTGCGCGTCTGCCCGATGCGGTACGCGCGATCGGAGGCCTGATCCTCGACCGCGGGGTTCCACCAGCGGTCGTAGTGGAAGACGTGGTTGGCGCGCGTCAGGTTGAGGCCGGTGCCGCCAGCACGCAACGAGATGATGAGGATCGGCCCAGCCGTGCCAGCCTGGAAGTTCGCCACCATCTCGTCCCGCGCCTGGCGCGAGAGCCCGCCGTGGAGAAACGGCACGGGGTGGCCGAAGTGGTCGGCGAGGACCTTCTCGAGGAGATGCCCCATCTCGCGGAACTGGGTGAAGACGAGCGACGCGCCGCCAGTCTCGGCGACCTCTTCGAGCAGCTGGACGAAGCGCACCAGCTTGCCCGACCGACGCGGCGCGGCGTCACCGTCGCGCAGGTATTGGGCGGGGTGGTTGCAGATCTGCTTGATGGCGGTGAGCATCGACAGAATGCGGCCGTGGCGCTCGGGACTGCCGCCGAGCTCTGCGATGTCGGCGAGCCCCTTCTCGGCGACGGCCTGATACAGGGCTGCCTGCTCGCGTGTCAGGGGGCAATAGCGGGTCGAGGTGATCTTCTCGGGAAGATCGGGCGCGATGGTCGGATCGGTCTTCATGCGCCGCAGGAGGAACGGGGCTGTCACGCGACGCAGGCGCTGTGCTGCGTCGGGGTCGGCATAGCGCTCGATCGGGGTCGCGAAGTGCTTCTTGAAGGCGCCCGCGGAGCCGAGCAGGCCGGGGTTCAGGAAATCGATGATGGACCAGAGCTCGAGCAGGCGGTTCTCGACGGGGGTACCGGTCAGCGCCACCCGGCGCCGGGCCCGCAGCTGTCGGACGGCCTGACT
>SYAK01000022.1 GCA_005788935.1 Pseudomonadota bacterium | reverse complement strand
GTCGGCCTCGGTGGCCGCCTCGATGCGGTCCACGCGGCCAACCCCGCGGTCTCGGTCCTGACCTCCATCGCTCGCGACCACGAGGCCATCCTCGGACCGACGCTCGCCCACATCGCACGCGAGAAGGTCCACATCGCACGCCCGGATCGCGCCCTCGTCTGCGCCCCGTCGGCCAACCTGTGGCGACGCGTCATCGGGCCCCACGCCCGCGCCATTCGCGCCCTCCCGCGCCGCCTCGGCGTCGACTTCGTCCACGAGTGGCTTGAGGACGAGCCAGCCAGCTTCCGCTACCGCGGTTGGCAACACCGCGTGGGTCCAGTGCGCCTTGGCCTGCGTGGCGACCATCAGCGCGAGAACGCGGCCCTCGCCTGTGCGGCCGTCGAGTCCCTCGTCGACGCGACCGGCATCCCGATACGTGCTGCACACATGGCTATCGGCCTCTCGGCCGCGTCCCACCCCGGTCGCCTCGAGCGCCGCTCGCCCGCCGATCCGACCTGGCCCGAGCTGTTGCTCGACGGCGCCCACAACGTGGCTGGCGCCCAAGCCCTCGCGAGCCAGCTCGAGCGCGAGCTCCCAGCCGGTCCTCGCGTCCTGCTCTTCGGCGTCAACCCGGAGAAGCGTCCGCGCACGATGCTGCGCCACCTCGCACCAGGCGCCGCCGCGGTGGTGCTGACGACCCCATCCGCCCGCCCAGGCGCGGACCTCGACCGCCTCGCGAGCCGCCTCCGTCGGGACCTCGCCGCCTCTGGCGCCCGCGGGACTCCGATCCTCGTCGAGCCTCGCCCAATCGCGGCCCTCGACACAGCACGCCGCCTCGCGACCCACGACGGCGCCTCCCTCGTCATCGCAGGCAGCCTCTACCTCCTCGGTGACGTCATCCCGTGGCTGCCCGAGGCCTCGCTCTGAACCCGTTCAGACGTCCGGCTCCGCCCGATCCATCCCGCGCTCGCGGCGGGCCCGCAGGCACTCGTCCGAGCCCGCCTGAACCCGACGACACACCTCGGGCCGCACACTGTACAGGCTGCAGCCGACACGCTTGCCGAGGCGCCCCTCGAGCGCCACGCAGCGACCCTCGAGGTCGAGCTTCATGTGCAGCTCGCCCCGCCGGTTGCGGACGGTGAAGCGCTTGAGCAGCTCTGGCTGCCGCGCCAGCGCGTCCGTTCGAAAGACCTGGACGTAGTCGCGAAACCCCTCGGCCCGGTTCTCGTCGCTGTTGACGCAGCACGCCCCGCAGCGCTGGCAGTCGAGCACCCGCGCCGCCACCCCAGCAGGTGCGTCCGCTTCGCTCAAGCCGCCCCCCTGAGGCCCCGCGCGCGCGACGTCCTCACTGGATGCAGATCCCGATACCGCACGCTGGCACGCACGTCCCGCCGCAGTTGCCCCCACAGGACGTCGAGCCACAGGTGGCCCGCGACGGGTCCTGCACGCTGCAGGCGCCCGACGCGCTGCAGCGCAGGTTCACTGTCTCTTCGAGCAGCCCGAAACAGCACCCGACGAGCGACCCGATGGCGTCGACACACGGCGGACACACCTGGGTATTTCCGCACACCGTACCCGCCAGCATGTTCTGCAGTGCGCACGTGCCCGCCTGGCACTTCGCCTCCTTGCACGCGGGGACGGCCGCGCCGAAGGTGCACGCCAAACCCTCTCGGATCGGGGTCCCGAGGCAGCGTCCGTTGCTGCAGGTCCCCGTCGTGCAGCCGTCAGTCGATGCGCCGCCGCACGCGGTCCCGTTATCCGCATTCCGATGCGCACAACCACCACCTGCGGTGGCGCAGCTGTCGATGGTGCAGGGGTTGCCGTCGTCGCACGGGTTCGGGCCACCCGCGACGCACACCCCCGAGCGGCAGCTGTCGTTGACGGTGCAGGGGTTGCCATCCTCGCAGGACGCCGCGTTGTCATAGGTCGACAGGCACCCCGCCGCCGGATCGCAAGTCCACGAGAAACAAGGGTTCCCATCTCCGCACGCGAGCGGGTTGAAGCCCTGACATTGTCCGTTGCGGCAAAGGTCGCGCTGCGTGCAGACGTCGCCGTCGTCACACGTCAGCGTGTCGTCGATAACGTTCTGGCACGCCCCCTCGGAGTTGCAGAAGTCACGCGTGCAAGCGTTGCGGTCGTCGCACAGCCCCTCGTCCGTCTGCCCGTCGCAGTCGTCGTCGATCCCGTTGCACATCTCGGGCCGGGCATACTCGCCGACGCAGGTCTCGACGCCCCCGTCGCACGTCCCCCGCCCTTTGCAGGTACCGAACTCATTGACGAGATCGCAGGCGTAATCGGGCGCGAACTCGTCGATGCGACCATCACAGTTGTCATCGGCTCCGTTGCACGACTCCGGGAAGGGTGTCTCCGCATCGCAGCTCGAGAGGCCTGCCTGAATGCACAACCGCGTCCCGGCGCACGTCCCCGCATCGTTCGTGATGGCGCACTCCGTGACGGCCTGGCGCTGGGTCGCGTAGGCCGAGCAGGCGCAAAAGCCATCGACTGGCACGCACTGGCGGGCGGACCCCGCGCCTGGACCGGTGACGACGTCGCAGACGGCGCCCGCGGGACAATCGGCGTCGACATCACAGCCGGCCCCGCAGAAGCTGCCCGCGTCACCGCGCGGGATGCACAGGTTGCCGCTCTGCCCGGCGCCGTTGCACTCCCCCGACTCGCGGCACGGGTCGCACCAGTGAATGAAGCGCGGCAGGCACACGTAGATGGCGTCCTGCCCCGGGGACTGGCGACACTCCCACCCGGCCGGGCAGGCCTCGGTGCAGGTCTTCGTGCACTGGCGCCCGTCCGCCGTCTGCACGCAGAAGCCGCTGTTGCAGTCGAGGTTCGCGTCGCATGGCCAGCCAAGCTCCCCGGGCTTCGGTGGCTCCGGGGCTGCGTCCACCGCGACGTCCTCGACCACCTCAAAGGTCACGAGGTCTGGCGCCGCCACGTCCGCGACGTCCTCGTCGACGACCTCG
>SYAK01000250.1 GCA_005788935.1 Pseudomonadota bacterium | reverse complement strand
GCAGGTGTCCGCGAGACGGTCGGGCCGGTGCTCGTCGGGGATCTCGCGCCGCACGTCGCGCGCGGGGTCGTCCTCGGGTGCGCGTCGAGACTCGACCTCGTCGCGGTCGGCGTGGCGCTGGCTCGCGATGACGTGGCGGCGGTCGGCGCCTGGCTCGAGGCCGGGGCCCTCTGGCGCATCGAGACCGAGGGTGGCCTCGCGCACGCTGACGGCGAGGTGTGGTGGGCGGCCGTCGTGCGCCCGTGGGTGCTCGCGCAGCGGCGCCCGGCGTCCTAGACCGGGCGAATCGCGGCGAGCAGGCTCGGCGACACCTGGACGCCCGCAGCGAGCGGCGGGGCTGGCTCGGAGTGGCGCGTCGCGACGTGGACCGCGAGGGCGTCGGGGAAGGCCGCGGCCATCGCGTTGACGTGGGAGGGCTCGTTGTCCGCGACAAGCACTGGCTGCCCCAGCCTGCGAATCCAGCCGAAGGCGCCAGCCTTGAAGGCGTGGTCGCTCACCTGCGGGTCGTCCTTCGTCACGAGGGCCGTCCCGGCGACGCCAAGCGGCAGTCCCAGGGTCGCGAAGGACGCCGAGGTGGCCGCGACGAGGCTGCTTGGGCGGGCCGTCAGGTAGACGACCGTGACGCCCGCCGCACGCAGCGTCCCGACCGCCTCGGCGGCGCCGTCGAGCAGCGTGTCGTGGGCGAGATAATCGGGGTGAAAGAAGGTCTCCCACCAGAACGCCGGGACCTTCGCGCGCAGGGGCTCGGGCAGACCGAGCGCCTCGGCGTTCCGCGCGATCGAGAAGACGAGCGGCATCGCCTCGGCTCTGGCAATCAAATCCGGACAATGCATTTTGCAAAATGCCACGAGCAGCGCGCGGGTGCGCGGCGCGTTCTCGACGAGCGTCAGGTCCACGTCGAGGACCGCGATCGGGTGGTCTGCGCGGTCGACCCGCTGGCGGAGCCCCGCTTGCAGGCCGTCCGGGAGACCCCCGGTCACGCTGCACCGCCATCGTCACCATAGGCGCGCCCCATCTCCTCGCTGCGGGCCGCCGCCGCCTGCATCGCCGCCCGGATGGTGCCCACGAGGTCCCGCCCGTCAAAGACCGCGAGGGCCGCCGCGGTGGTCCCACCCTTCGACGTCACGCGCTCGCGCAGCACGCCGAGGGTGTCTGTCGAGGCCCCCGCGAGCGCAGCCGCACCCGCGACCGTCTCCACGGCGAGCTGCCGGGCCGTCCGAGCGTCGAGCCCGAGCGCCATCGCGCCGTCCACGAGCCCTTCGAGGAAGCGGAACACGTAGGCCGGCCCGCTGCCCGAAAGCGCGGTCACCGCGTCAAGCTGGCCCTCTGGAACCCGCAGCGCCAGACCGACGCCAGAGAGCACGCGCTCGGCCGCAAAGAGGCTCTCCTCGGGCGTATCCGAGGCGGCCGCGAGGGCCGAGACCCCACGCCCGACCAGGCACGGCGTGTTGGGCATCGCGCGCACGACGGTCGCCTTCGGCTCGGACCCGAGCGCACGCGTCATCGCGCCAAGCGGCACGCCCGCGGCCACCGAGAGGATGGTCTGTCCGCCAACGAGGTGCGGGGCGAGCGCACGCAGCGTCTCGAGCACCTGCGGGGGCTTGACCGCGACGACGATGACCCTCGCGCTGGCCGCCATCGCGCCAAGCGACTCCGCCACCGCCGCCCCGAGCGCCTCGGCCACGTGCCGCGCGCGCTCGACCGCGACATCGAGCAGCAGCAGCCGCTCGCCCCCGATGCTCGCCGCGAGGCCGCGCGCGAGGGCCTCTCCCATGTTCCCGACGCCGATGAAGCCTGCTTCGTACATGGCCAGAAACTGACACGCGCGCGCCGCCCCCGCAAGGACGGTCGCGCGCGTGCGAGACGTCAGCGCTCCGGCGCGTACGTCAAGGCAGGTAGCGCAGGACGAGGTTGTCCACGCGGAACGTGCCCGACGCGGAGCCAGCCCCGTACGCGTAGATGCGCACCTCTTCGTTGCCAGCGGCCATCGGGATCGGGCCGTAGGTGAACATCGACGAGGCCCCGAAGGCCGTCGGCACGTCCACGCCCTCGGCCACGAGACCCGAGGTCTTCGTCCACAGCGCGAACTTCACCGGCCCGGTGTTCGAGCGGCGCAGGTCGAAGGACACGTAGAGCTGTCCTGCTGGCGCGCCGAAGGTGGCCGCGTAGTGGCGTCCCGCTGCGCTGAAGCCCGCCGCGGTCGGCCAGCTGTCGGCCGTCAGCGCCTGGTTTCCGGCCGAGGCCGGGCAGACCGGGTTGACAGGCACGACACCGTTGCCAGCCACGTACTGCGCGGCGGCCGCCGGCACCATCGCCACGACCGGCGTCGTGAAGAGGTCGGTCGCGACGCTCGGTGCGTTCGAGCCGAGGCCAGCCGCATCCTCGAAGCAGAAGGCCGCAGCCAGCGTGGGCTCGGTCGCGACCGTCAGCGCGAGGTCCACCGCGTCATCATCCGTGACCGCCGCGGTCACCGTGAAGGTGCCGCTCAGCTCGGGCGCCTCGAAGGAGAAGGTCACCTCGCGCTCACCCGCGGGGACATCCACGCTCGCTGGGAGCCACTGCAGGTCGACGGACGACGTGAGCGCGACCGTGGTCCCGGTCACGGGGGCTGGAAGGTCCAGGACGACCGTCAGCACGAAGGTGCCGCCCGGGCCGACCGTGATGGCCTGCGCCCTGAGATCGACGACCACCGACGGGACATCGGCCGCCACCACGACCACGTCGCCCGCCACCTCGACGTCGCCCAGCGTCGCCGACACGGTCGCGTTACCCGCCGCGAGCCCGGTACCGAGGACGAGCGCGGACCGCTCGCCAGCCAGGATGACGACGTTCGCCGGGACCGTCAGGATCGCGGTGTCACTCGAGGCGAGCGCGATCGTCGTGTCGGCCGTGACCGCACGCGACATCTGGACCTCGAACACCGCGACCTCTCCGAGGCCGGCGCGCACGAGGCCCGCCGCGGGGCTGAAGCCGACGAGGCTCGCCGCACCGCGGACCACGTCGCTCTCGGCACGCGGGAGCAGCTTGTTGCGGCCGCGCGCGTAACGCAGGACGCCCTTCACCGACGCGAGCGTGTCACCGACAACCGGGAAGGGCTCGAGCTTGTAGACCTGGTCGTCGACCGACAGGTTGCCGGTGACGAGGAACTCGTGGGTCACGATCTCGTTCCCCTGCCCGGTCGGCGCCGTGTTCGTGACGTTGACGTCGCGCACCTCGACGAGGAGGCCCTCGAGCGCCTTCTCCCGGCTGCCGGCGGGGGCCGCGTCGGCCGGGTTGATGACGAGCGCGGCTGGAACCTCGGCGGTCCCGGTCTTGACGAAGGACGAGCCGCCGATCTGCGTCTGGCCGAAGTAATCCGCGACGTTACCGCTGACATCGACGAGGTCGCCGACGGCCGGCTTGGTGCCCGACGCGCCGGTGTAGACATAGAGGCCGCCGAACTCGACCGCGGGGCCGGGATCCTGGACCGTGTAGAAGTCCGGACCGACCGCCGCCACCACCACGCCGCGCACAATCGTCGCGCCAGGCTCGACCGAGCCGGACTTGATGGCCACGATGGTCGCGGCACAGGCCGCGCCGCCGATGTTGACCTCGTCCGGGCAGGCGTCACAGGCGTCGCCGATGCCGTCACCGCCGCCAGCCTCGCCGTCCGCCTGATCGGGGTTCGCGGTCGCGGGGCAGTTGTCGTTGCCGTTCAGGACGCCGTCGCGATCGATATCCTCGGGGTTGTAGCTGCTCGTGCAGGCCTCGGTGTCCGCGTCGAGCGGGCACACGTCGCAGGCGTCGCCCTCGCCGTCTCCATCGGCGTCCGCCTGACGGGCTCCGTCGATCGGCCGGATGGCGTTGAAGGACGTGGGGCAGTTGTCGGCGCTGTCGGCGAGGCCATCGCCGTCACCGTCGCTGCTGCCTGGCACGCCGTCGAACTCGTTCGGGCGAGACGGGACGCAGGTCGGCTCGAGGTCCGGGGTGCCGCAGAAGAAGAGCTCGTAGCTGGTCGCGCTCAGCTCCGTGACGAACTCGGCGAGGGACCGCGTGGTAAACTTGCCGTTGTCGAGCGGCGCCTCGAGCTCCTGCGCGGCGCAGATGAGCTTCTGGCTGCCGCAGACATCGTAGGGCTCGCAGGCGGCCGGCAGGTCCTTCTTGCCGGGGCCCCAGACGGCCTGGTCGTAGTTCGCGAGGTTCAACGCGCGCTCGGCGAGCGCCGACACGAGGTTCGCGTCGCCATAGAGCGGGCGGCCGCGGCGGTACCAGGTCTCGCCGTTCAACGACAGCGGGTCGCCGCCGCGAAGGACAAGGGCCACGTCACCGACGCCCGCGTCGAGCACGGCGCGGTACCCGCGGTTGTCACGCGCGTCCCAGATGGCGATGTCCGCGACCTTGCCCGTCGTCAGCGCGCCGAGCTTGTCCTCGAAACCGAGCGCCGCAGCGGCCCACTCGGTCACCATCGCGAGCAGCTGCCGCTCGGTGAAGTAGTTGCCCCAGCGGGCGTTCCACGACTCGGCGCAGGCGAGCTCGCGCAGGATGTTGATCGAGCCCGATGCGGTCCAGTCGGTGCCGAGCGCCACGCGCGACCCGAGGCGGTGGTAGGTCGGAGCCTCCGCCGTGAAGCCGTAGAGGTCGACGTTCGAACGCGGCGACCAGACGAGCGTCCCGCCCTCACCCGCGAAGAGCGCGATGTCCGCGGCCGTCATGCCGATGCCGTGGATGAACGAGGTGTTCTCCTCGATCATGTCGACGCCGTCGCTCTCCGAGCCCGAGAGGCAGAGGAACTCGTTGCGGGCGCCCGCGACGATGCCCTCGGCAACGTGCGGGACATAGGCTGGCGTGTCGAGGTCGCTCTGCGGCGGGAGGTCGTACTGGCCGCAGCCGTCATTGACGATGAGGCCGCCAGAGCCGGGGTGGACCGGGAAGGTCTCGTACTTGGCCGGGGCGTGGGTCAGGCCCTCGAGCAGGTTCGCGCGGTCGAGGTTGCGGAGGAAGCCGCGCTCGCCGCCCGACCCGAAGAGGCTCGTCGTGCCCGACAGCACCTGCCGCAGCTCGCCCCAGGCGTCGCCGAGCGGGTTCGAGTTCTGCTCCACGTCGATCTTCGGCAGGCCGTTGAGACCGCGGCGCCACTCGTTGCGGTGGCTCCAGCGGACGGTGCCGTGCGGGCGGGGCTCCATCTCGGTGAACGTGATGTGGTCGTGGGCGTTGATGAGGCCTGGCGTCACAAGCCCCTCGGGGCAGGTGACGACGGTCGCGTCGACCGCCTCGGGGAGGTCTGCGCAGTCGCAGCCCGAGCAGCGGACGTAGCCATCGACGACGAGGACCTGGCCGCGTGCGAGGATGCCGTCGGGCAGCGCCACGTCGCCGCGAATGAGGAGGGCCGGGCCATCGCCCTCGACGCTGCAGAGGTTCCCGTCGGTCACCGCCGGGAGCTCGCCCGGGCAGCTGCCCGGTGAAGGCGGCTCTGACGTGTCGCCGCCTCCCGAGGTGTCGGTCGCAGTGTCGGGAGCGCCCGTCGTGTCGGAGACGGTGTCGGGGCGCGGCTCGGCCGTATCCGTCCCGGGCTCCTCGGCGTCGGTCCCAGCGGACGCGTCGCCGCCGAGGACCTCGTCGAGGGCGTCTGCGGCGGGAGGGGTGGTGGTCCCGTCGTCGCCGCAAGCGGCGAGGGACAGCATCGGGATAGCCGCGAGCAGCAGCAGGCGTGACGTGGGTCGCTTCATTCGGAGAACCTCGGCGCTGAGACGGCGCGGCGGGCCGCGCGGGCGGGGCTTCGGGTGAGGCTCGGCGAGGGTGAGGCGCCGCTCCGGTCCGAAGGGGTGCGAGACGGTAGCATGTCCGCAAGCCCGATGCGCGAAGATTCGGCAACATCCCCGTGAAGGTCCGTGCCAGCGCGCGTCGTCAGAGGAACAGGCCCGCGATGCCGCCCGTCATCATCGCGGCGAGCGTCCCGCCGATCATCGCGCGGAAACCGAGGCGCGCGAGGTCGCCGCGGCGCTCTGGGGCGAGGCCTGCGATGCCGCCAATCTGGATGCCGATGCTGGCGAAGTTCGCGAATCCGCAGAGGGCGTAGCTCGTGATGAGCGCGGACCGCTCGCTGAGCGCCTCGGTCCCCTTCTGCATCGTCCCGAGGTCGATGAAGGCGACGAGCTCGGTCAGCACCATCTTCTCGCCGAGCAGGGCTCCGACGCGCCCCGCCTCGTGCCACGGGATGCCCATGAGCCACGCGAACGGCGCGCAGATCCAGCCGAGGATGCCCTGCATCGACAGCGTGACGCCGATGAGATCACCGAGGGCCCCGAGCAGGGCATTGGCGAGGGTCACCATCGCGACGAAGACCAGCAACATCGCGAGGATGTTCAGAAAGAGCTGCAATCCCTCGAGGGTGCCGCGGGTGATGGCGTCGATGCCGTTGGCGTCCGTCGAGACCATGGCGGTCGCGGCGGCACCGGTCGAGACGTCGACCGGGGCCTCGGTCTCGGGGACGAGGAGCTTCGCGATGGCGAGCGCCGCGGGGGCCGACATCAGCGAGGCTGTCACGAGGTGCCCAGCGATCCCTTCGACTGGCACGACCGCGACGTAGATGGCCATGACGCCGCCCGCGACCGTCGCGAAGCCACCGACCATGACCGCGTGCAGCTCGGAGCGGGTCATCGTCGCGACCCACGGCCGGACGACGAGTGGGGCCTCGGTCTGCCCGACGAAGATGTTGGCGGCCGCCGACAGGCTCTCGGGACCGCTGGTGCCGAGCGTCCGCTGCATGACGAAGGCGACGACGCGCACGACGCGCTGCATGATGCCATAGTGGTAAAGCAGCGCCATCAACGCTGAAAAGAACATCACCGTCGGGAGGACCCAGAAGGCGATGGTCTTGAGCGGCGGCGAGATGGTCCCGACGATCGTGGTCGTCGTCGGCTGACCGGCCGTGTCAAAGGTCGTGATGGCGTGACGCTCGACCGACTGGAACACGAAGGTCGAGCCGGCCTCGGAGTACGAGACGAGCTCGCCGACAGCGACGTCGATGGCCTTGAACGCGCCCTCGCCGCAGTCGGGGACGATGACCGCGAACGCGATGACGAGCTGCAGCCCGAGGCCCCAGAAGACCGGTCGCCAGCGGATCGCGCGGCGCGCGGTCGAGGTCGCCCAGCATAGGCCGCACATGACGAGGATGCCGAGGACGGCCTGCAGCTTCTCCATGCGTCCACCCTAGCACGGCGCGGCCGACGCGCGAAAGGCCCGCGGAAGGGCTCGCCGTCGGGCACGTCCGATGATATGGGGCCGGCCCAACACGCCTGCCGGAGACCATCATGAAACGCAGCGAGACCGTCGAACTTGGCCCAAGGACGCTGACCCTCGAGACCGGAGAGCTCGCGCTCCAGGCTGCTGGTGCGGCTGTCGCCCGGCTCGGCGACGCGATGGTGCTCGCGGCGGTGACGCGCGTCCCGGCGAAGGGTGAGGCCTCGGGCCCCGGCCATGACGACTTCGTGCCGATGACGGTCGAGTACCGCGAGCGGACGGCGGCCGCGGGGCGCATCCCCGGCGGCTGGGGGCGTCGGGAAGGGCGCCAGGGCGACCATGAGGTCCTGACCGCGCGCCTCGTCGACCGGGCGCTGCGGCCCCTCCTGCCGGAAGGCTTCCGCGACGAGGTGCTGGTCACCGTCACGGTCTTCGGCTGGGAGCCGGGCGTCGACATCGACCTGCTGGCGCTGAACGCCTCGGCGGCGGCGCTGTGGCTGTCCGACCTGCCAGTCGCGGCGCCGGTCGCGGGCGTCCGGGTCGTCGAGGTCAACGGTGAGCTGAGCGTCGCGGCCGATGAGACGGTGCGTGCGCAGGCGACCGCCGAGTGGTTCGTGGCCGGCACGGAGTCCGGCTTCGTGATGCTCGAGGGTGGGGCCGCCGGGGCCCCCGTCGATGGGCTTCTCGGGCACCTTGACGCCGCCGCGGCCGCTCTCGCGCCGATCCTCGCGGCCATCGGGCGACTGCGCGGCGACGCACCCCGCCCCGCCTTCGCCGCCACCACGCCGAGCGCGGCCGACAGCGCCGCTCGCCAGGCGATCCTCGACGGCCGCCGCCCCGACGGACGCGCCCCCGATGCCCTGCGCCCGGTGACGGCCGCGGTCGGCGTCCTGCCGAGCAACCACGGCTCGGCGCT
>SYAK01000249.1 GCA_005788935.1 Pseudomonadota bacterium | reverse complement strand
TCGCCGTCTCCGCCCGCCCGGGTCTGCGTGGCGTCGGGCCACAGCTCATCGTCAAGGGGGCAATCGGGCCGATGCTGGCCGTTGCGACGACCGCGGACGGACGACCGCTCGACGCGGAGATGCGTGCGCGCGTGCGTGCGCGCGAGGTGGCGCTCGCCGAGGTCGGTGTGCGCACGCTCGCGGTCGGTGTGCGCGCGATTCCGCCAGATGCGCCACTGACGCGCGAGGCCGAGCGCGACCTCGATCTGCGCGGGCTCGTGACCTTCCTCGACCGCCCGAAGCCGCACGTCGCCGAGGTGCTCGCGGGGCTCCGCGACCTCGGCGTCGCGGTCAAGGTCATCACCGGCGACAGCGCGCCTGTCGCCTGCCACGTCTGGCGCGAGGTCGGACTCGGCGAGGCGACGCTGCTCACGGGCGAGGCGCTCGACGCGATGCATGACGAGGCGCTCTGGCACCTCGCTCCCCGCACCGACGTCTTCGCGGCGGTCGACCCGAACCAGAAGGCCCGCATCATCCGGGCGCTGCAGCACATGGGCCACGTCGTCGGCGTCCTGGGCGATGGGGTCAACGACGCCCCGGCGCTGCACGTGGCCGACGCCGGCATCTCCGTCGAGGGGGCGGTCGATGTCGCGCGCGAGGCGGCCGATTTCGTGCTGCTCGAGCGGGACCTCGCGGTCGTGCAGGCGGGCGTCGAGGAGGGGCGGCGCAGCTTCATCAACACGCGCAAGTACGTGCTGACGACGACGAGCGCCAACCTCGGCAACATGGTGACGATGGCCGTGATCTCGCCGCTCTTGCCGTTTCTGCCGCTGACGGCCGGTCAGATCCTGCTCAACAACTTCCTCTCGGACATCCCCGCCTTCGGCCTCGCGACCGACCGCGTGGATCCCGAGCTGCTGCGCCGCCCGGTCCGCTGGGACCTGCGCGCGCTCGGGCGCTTCATGGTGAGCTTCGGCGTCCTGAGCTCGATCTTCGACCTGCTGACGATCGCCGCCCTGATGGAGCTCACCGAGGCGAGCCCCGCCACGTTCCGGACGGCCTGGTTCGTCGAGTCCCTCCTGACCGAGCTCGCGGTCGCCCTCGTCCTGCGGACCCGTCGCAGCGTCTTTGCGAGCCGTCCTGGAGCCTTCCTCGGGGTCTCGACCGCGGCGCTCGTCGTCCTGACCCTCGCGCTGCCGAGCCTGCCATGGGCCTCGGCGCTGGGATTCGCGCAGCTTCCGGCCTGGCTCATGGTCCTCATCGTCGGCATCACGCTCGCCTATGTCGCCGCGGCCGAGCTGTTGAAGCGCTCCGCGACGCGCCTCCAGTCATGACGCGTGGTTCAGGTCGTGGCAGAAGCCCGGCGTCGGCCGCAGGGCCCGCGCGCCTCACCTCACCTCACCGCGCCTCACCTCACCGCATGGCGCGCACGTCATGATGACGGGCGTGGCTTGAGGCTCGAGGGCGGGTCTGATGCCACGGCCCGATCGTCTGCAATCTCGGCCGCGAGCGCGTCAAGGCATGTGCCGAGCCACCTGATGTCGGCTTCGAGGCTGTCCAAGAGTGCTGCGAGAGTGTCATCGGGTGTCGTCTGCGCGAGGGCCTCGAGCTCGCTCGCCCGCGCGTTCAGCGCCACGTCGCCGAAGGTCCCGAGTCCCCCCTTCAGCTGATGGGCGATGCGCGCGATTTCCGCGCGATCGGACGCTGCGAGCGAGGCCCGCAAGCCACCGAGCTGCCGCGACGTGCTCGCCCGCAGGACCGTCGCCAGCTCGCGGATGAAGGCCGGCTCGCCGCCTGCGAAGTCGAGCACGTGCTCGGGGTCGAAGGGGCGGGCGGCGGTCATCCGGAGCCTCCTTCAGCGCGGCGTCCGGTCCGTGACCCGGACCCCGGACAGACTCGCGCCGTCGCCCTTGTTGTGGATCGAGAAGACCCAGGCCCCCTCCGCGAGGGTCTCGCCGTCGGCCGCTTCGAGCGTCGCCTTGCCGCTCGTCACCGTCAGCGTCACCGGGGCGTCGTGGCGGACCGAGCCCGCGCCGAGGCCAAAGGTGTAGGTCACGGGCTCGCCACCTGGCTTCAGCGCGAGTTCCACCGACGGGGCCGGAGCGCCGGGTTGGGCCGCCCCGAATTCGAGCGCGAGCTCTACCCGGGTCGCGCCCGCAGGCACGGCAAAGCCGACCTGCAGGTAGCCAGGCGTGTAGTTGGGGTAGGGGTTTGGCTGGAAGGCGTTGTTCGGCTCGAGGGTGAGCGCGAGGCCGCGGGCGCCGACGCGTGCCGCGGGCAGGACGCGCGCGCAGCCGAGGATCGTGCGGGCCTCGAAGGCCGCCTGCACCTGCGCCTCGGCCGCCTCGCCGAGAAGATCGCGCGCCGCGTCGATGGTCGCCTCGGCGGCGACCTGGAAGTCCGACGCGTTCGTCAGCGACAGCACACCCGCGAGGATGACGCGGTCGGCGTCCACCGCGCCGAGCTCGGTCCGGATCTGCCAGAGCGCCGAGGAGAAGATCTCGGAGTCCGCGTGGACCTCGGCCGTCAGATCGTCGGGGCAGGTGCGCGTGTTCGCCATGTCGCGCGCGAGGTTGCCGCCGCTGCCGAGCGGGAAGCCGCAGACGGCGAAGGTCCCGAGATCGTTGAGCGCGTAGTTGCCGACGGCCGAGGCGTTCGTGATGGCCCCCGCGAAGTAGTCGGCGTAGGCCTCGTTGAGCGCGCCAGGCAGGTTGTTGAGGCCCTGGCCGTCGGCGAAGACCGCGTTGAGCCGCGTCGCGCCGAGCATCGCGTGCGTGTACTCGTGGTAGATGACGGCCGCGTCGAAGGCGAAGTTGCGCGTGTCGGTGCCCGAGAACACGATGGCGTCGCCGTCGATGCCGAGGTCGATGCCGAAGGGCAGCTCGGCGAGCGACTCCTTCGGGATGAAGGCGGCGTTCGCGATCTTCGTCCAGCTGTCGCAGAGGTCCACGTGGGCCTGCACGTTCGTGATGGCGTCGAGCGGCGCATCGCGATCGGTCAAGCCATGGACATCCTTGAAGAAGTCATGAATCACCTGCATGTGGTGATACATCATGACCTCCGAGAACGCATCGTCGGGGTCGCCTTCGGCCGCGGGCGGCGCGATGTGGTCGTAGTCGCCGTCCGCCTCGGGGCGGGCGATGCTCTCGGGGACGCAGGTCGTGAGCGTCAGCGAGAGGCCGCCGAAGTCGACCGGGACGACCTGACCGCGCGCCTTGTCGGGTGTGCAGCTGCGGACGCGGGCGTACAACCCGGTCAGCTCGCCCGCCTCGGAGGCGAGATGCTCGAGGCCGACCGTCTCGGGCGTCGGGGTCGTGAGCGGATCGACGCGGTAGACGAGGGCCTTCGGCGGGCCGTCGTCGGGCGGGGCGGCGTCGGGCGCGGCGGCGTCCTCGGCGGTCGCGTCGTCGGAGGCGGCCGCGTCGGCGGTCACGTCGGGGGCGGCCGTGGAGGTCGCGTCGTCCCCGCAGGCCGCGAGGGCGAGCGGGACAGCAGCGACGAGGAGGCGGGAGGTGTGGTGGCGGGTGGGCTGGCGCATGGCGGGGTCCTCCTCGTGCTCAGTGGTGCGCCGCGTCGCGGGTCTCGAGGACAGCGCCGTCGTGGGCGTCGAGCCACACGAAGGCGTGCTTCGCGAGCGGGACGGGGGCGACGGAGACGCGCCACGCGAGGCGGCCGACAGACGGGTTGCCGACGTGGATGACCAGCGTTGCTGCGCCGGCATTTCGCGTGTTCAGATGCGACCCGGCGCGGAGGCGCGCGTCCGCGGGCGCCAGCGTCGGGGTGGTACCGCCGTGCAGCTCGCGGGGGAGCGGGTCCATCCGCAGCTCGGCGAGGCGCCCGTCGGGAAGGATGCGCGCCGCGAGCGACCTCCGCTCGAGCGGAACACCCGAGACCGCGAGTGTAAAGCGCAGCGTATGACCCGCACCTGAAGGCAGCGTCAGGGTCTCGGCGTGGGTTGCGGTGAGGGCCGCCGAGAGCCCCAGGAGGTCGCGATTTTCCGCAAAGACGTGTGCCACGGCGTCAGCGCTCGACACGCGCGGATCAAGGCGGGCGTCGAGGCGGCGCAGCGCGTGGAGGCGGCCATCCGCGTCGCGGCCAAGGCGGCTCTGCGGGCCGAAGCGGCGCGCGAGCGTGGCGGCGGCGGTCGTCGCGTCGAGCGGATTGGTCAGGGGGAGCGGGGCCGCGGGCC